>JAOAPW010000458.1 GCA_025463105.1 Candidatus Acidiferrum typicum
GGCAGCCTGTGTGGTTTTCGTGTTGATTTTGAGTTGAGCGAAAGTCAAAAGCGCACAGACTGAAGTCTGTGCTACTAGTTCCCGCGTTTTGGCGTCGATCGAGCCGACATTCGCGCGCTGCCACGGCTGTTCGCGCCCACTCCGGCCTGGTTGCCATTCGGCCCTGATGCCAACAGGGACTGATCGTTTTGTGGGCAACTCCAATTCGATGAATCTTTCACATCTCCGCTGCCCTTGTAGCGAGCTTGCTCGGGAAATTTGCACAGCGGCATCGAGCGGTCCACCACATTGCTCGTCGAATGCGTGGCGGTGATGGCGTCCGGCGCAATTCCCTTCTCCACCCACTTTTCCAGCGCGCTCAAGGTATCAAAAGCGTTCGGCCCTGAACCTCCATTGCAATGCAGCATCCCGGGCACCATGAACAGGCGCGCATGCCCCTCAAGTTTTTCATAGCCGCCGTTCTTCTCCGCAAGGTCTTCGTAGAACCAGATGCTGCTGTACGGTGAAATAATCAAGTCGTCGTATCCGTGATACATCAGCAGCTTTCCTCCTTGTGAGAAGAAGGTGCCAAATCTGGGCGGATCATCCGGTATGTCCGTCGCCAACCGATCGTAGACAAGTTTCAGCGCGGCGGGCTTAATAACTCCGTTCGTCTCGATCGCGTTGTTCAAGTCCACGCCTGGGTCGTAATAGCCCAAGGCCAAAAGAATTCCCGTTGCAAGATTCCAATTTCCTGGCGGCATCGCGCCACCCCAGGGATGAGCGCTCGTGGGGTCGGCCGCCGGCGTATCGAGCTGACTCACTGGACCACGCGGCGAGCTGTTAACCTGCCCCAGATTGCTGACGGACGATCCCGGATAAACAAGATTGCCTTTTTCGTCCGTCACGGGTTTCATAATTAATTTCAGTGCGTCCGCTTGTTTCTGCGTCAATGTCTCGGGAACTAACGCGTCGGGATTGAACGCGCACTTCGCGGGATTTTGGATGAGGCCGTCGACAACGCCATCGGCGGCGTCGCATTGTTTCGTGATGGCAGCGCCCACTGTGGCGAAGAGCGGCAACGGAATGTAGGCATCGAGAAGCGCCTTCATGTTTTTCAGACTCCACAGCGAAGTGCCTACCGGATCGAGCCAGGGTGAGCCGGCGATGATCCCGTCATAGTCGTTGGGGAAACGCGTCGCTTCGATCAAGCCCATTTTGCCGCCGTTCGAGCAGCCGTCAAAATAGGAGTGCGCGATGGTCGTCGTGTGGTAGTAATCCTTGACCAGCAGCTTGGTGGCGAGCGTCACCTCATGCACGGCGCGAAAAAAATAATCGACAACTTTCGGCGTATTAGGTTCGCCGGGAGAGGTGATCTCCCACGTAAGATCAGTGCTAACGTGGCCCGTGTCCGTAATTGCAGTCGCATACCCTCGTGCCAGGAAAAGCGCTTGATCAACAAGATTCGCCGAGGAAGTAAGAGTCCCTGCCAGCCCGCCGACGCCGTTGAAAATAAATTTTCCATTCCAGTTAACGGGCAGCATCGCCTCGAAGCCCGCCGAATTCGGGCCAGCCCCTTCTCCGGACGTGGCTACCGTACCCTTTACGTCGCAATACTGCGGATTCGGCGCGGCCGCGGGCACGTCGGTTGCCGAAGTAATCGTCATATTTGAAACGCCGAGAGCGCTCAACGCGGCCACCTGGCAATCGATTGCCACGGCTGGGGCAACTGTAACGAGACTGCAAATCAGGACTGCCAGTCCAAACATCGGAACGAAAACTCGATGGCTTCGAGTATTTTCTGTGCGCGGTATCATATTGGAATCCTCCTGCAGAGGCTTGTTTCGATGTCCGAGAGTAATCTCAATCAGCTGTCAATGTCACTAGGGAAGAACGTTGGGCCCGTATATGATTTTATTTCGAAAAATTGGACGTCACCGTTAGGATTTGACCCTGAGTTACGGGCGGGTTAGCATTCCTTCTTCGAATCTTACGACATGCCACACAGTCGCTTCTATTTCCTTCGAAGTTGCCCATCCTGCGGCAGCATGGACGTCCGGCGCTCTCACCGGCGCGGTTTGTTCGAAACGGTCCTGCTTCCTTTTCTGCTGTTGCGGCCATTTCGTTGCGAGGATTGCACCAAGCGGCACTATAATTTCTTCTTTACCCGGGCACTTCACGACGCCGGAGATAAAGTTCACCCTGATCTTTAGAGGAGCGATTCATTCAGCTCCGTCAAAGTTTAAGACACAGTCGAGGTAGCGTGGGGATTGTGATCGAAATGATACCGAAATTGCGCCGATGGTTGATTTGGGCAGGAATACCGATCGTGCTGATAACCATGGGACTTCTCGTATTCTTCGGCATAGGCCGATGGCTGGTCCTCCAGGATCCACTAGTTCATGCCGATGCTATCGTTATTTTAAGCGGCCATCTTCCTGACCGCGCGCTCGAAGCCGCCCGCCTGTATGGCGCGGGCTATGCACAGCAAGTCTGGATTTCACAGGGACTCTCCCCTGCGGAAGAGTTGAAGACGATGAAGATCGTCTACCTGGGAGAGGATTTCTATGATGAGAAAATTCTGCTGGCCAAGGGAGTACCCGTGGATGCAATTCGGATTCTGGAACGTCCCAGCGCGAATACCCAGATGGA
>JAOAPW010000469.1 GCA_025463105.1 Candidatus Acidiferrum typicum
GAACTTCCATCCCGTGGAATAAAAGATCGCTGCCCAGCCCAGGATCGACAGCACGGCCGGCCACGGATAGAACCACATTTTGAAGGGAAGTCGCTCGGGAGGCCAGCGACGGCGCAAAATCATAACGCCCACTCCCTGGCTGATGAATTGCACCAGGATGCGCACGGCGATGATCGATTTAATGACGCTCGAAAGCCGGAACAATACGCTGAAGGCGAGCGATGCGGCCCCCAGAAAAAGAAGCGAGACGTGAGGAAAATGTTTTGTGGGATGCACGCGCGCGAAGATGCGAAAGAAATTGCCATCCTCGGCGGCGGCAAAGGGAACGCGCGAATAGCTGAGAAGCGTCGTGAACAACGAAGCGAACGCGATCCACAAGATCATGACGGTGGCAAACGCCGCGGCGCGCGTTCCATATAGCCGCTCGACGAAAGTGCTTACGATGTATTGCGAATTCTGCGCCTCGCGCCACGGCAATACTCCAAGGATGCTTGTCTGCATCGCCAGATACAGCACGGCAATTCCCGCGATCGAGAGCAGAATCGCTCGGGGAATCGTGCGTTCCGGCTGGCGAATCTCCGCTCCCAGGTTGCAGATGTGGTAGTAGCCCAGATAGCTGTAAATCGTGTTGACGGTCGCCGAGCCCAGGCCGGCAAAGAAAAGCCACGACCAGTTCCAGGCTCCCGCGGGGAAATCAAACGCCATGCGCGCGGAGAAATGCGTGAATCCTCCCCAGATCATCCACAGCATCGTGCCAACCACGCCGATCCACAGAAATTTTGAGATCAGGCCGACGGCGGCGATCCGGCGATAAAGCAGCACGATCAGGAAAACAACGAGAGCCGCCGAAACGGCCTTTTGTTCGTAGGTGCCGAGAGGAACCAGGTACGTCAGGTACTGCGAAAAGCCGATCGCGCCCGAAGCCACCACCAGCGGCGCTTGAATCAGCGTTTGCCAGATGTACAGGAAAGACATCAGGCGCCCGCCACGTCCCGGACCGTAGGCCTCGCGCAGAAATGCGTATGTGCCGCCTGCTCGCGGCATCGCCGCGCCGAGTTCGGCCCACACCAGGCCGTCCACCAGCGAAAGCAACGCGCCCGCCAGCCACGCCAGTAAACACTGCGGCCCGCCCATCGCGCGAATCACGAGTGGAATCACGATGAAGGGACCAATGCCCACCATCGCATTCATGTTCAGCGCGACAGCTTCGGTGAGGCCGAGGCCGCGATCGAGTTTTTCCGATGGCAAAGATGTAGACATGAATGGGCAAAAGCGGCCAAAGCATATCAGATACGGGGTGATGTAGGGCACGGGTCCGCCACGGCGGATGCCCTACATGCGGCACCGGTCACCGGTATTGGAGACACCGCTGAGAAAATAATGCAAAATCGTGGCGGAGCAAACGCAGCTCATGCTTAAGCTCGGAATTATTTTTACGGCGGCGACGGTGACGATTCTTGTGGCGGAATTTTTCCGCACGCGGCGACGGCCGCTGCCCGCGCATGGCTGGCTCGGCCTGATCGCACTCGTATGCGCCGAGTTCCTGATGTTCCGTGGCGTCGAGCCTGTAGCCACCTATTTCAATCCGCTGGCCTGGACTGCCTACATTTTGCTGGCTGACGCCGCGACATTCGCCATCAATGGGCATTCGCGGCTGCGCGAAGAAGGCCGCGGTTTCATGAAGATGGCCGCGCTGTCGATTATTTTGTGGCTCATCTTCGAAGCCTATAATCTGCGCCTGAGGAATTGGACCTATGTCGCCCTGCCGCAGGGTCGTCTCGAAAGCTGGTTTGGATATGCGTGGTCGTTTGCAACAATCACGCCGGGCATTTTCATGACGGCTGGGCTGGTTGAATCCTTTGGCTGGTTTAGAGCTGAGTCGCGGCCGATTCGCTTCAGTCGCGCGGCAGAGATTTGTTTCATGATGTTCGGCGCGGCTCTCCTCGCGATCCCGATTTTTGCTCCCCGGCGCATAGCCATGTATCTGTTCGCATTCGTGTGGCTCGGCTTTCTATTATTGCTTGAGCCGGTCAATCATCATCTACGTCTGCCATCATTTCTGAATGATCTCGCTCGCGGTTACCGGCAACGCTTGTACTCATTTCTGATCGCCGGGTGGATTTGCGGATGGCTCTGGGAATTCTGGAATTACTGGGCGGGCGCAAAGTGGGTTTATACGTTTCCAATTCTTCAGCGTTGGAAAATCTTTGAAATGCCGGTGCCGGGATATCTGGCTTATCCGGTATTCGCATTGGAATGCTTCGCGATGTATGTGACTGGCGCGTGGCTCTTCAGTCGAAAATATATTGCCGAAGAGAAATATCAAGAGTAGACCTTGCGCTTCCCGACCATACATTTCCGCGCTTTTCTCTTTCTTGTCACTGCCTTGCTATCTGGCGGTGAGAGCAGGGCATCGCAATTGAATCTTCCGCCCGAGGCCACCGAAGCGATCCGGCTGATGTATTCGGGCAAAACGAACCAGGCCATCGCGATGGCTCATGATCTGGAGGCCGCCCGGCCCGAGCATCCGTTGGGGTATCTGATCGAGGCCGACGTGCTCTGGTGGAAAATTTATTGCAAGTTGCTGGAGCGAAAGTACAGCACGATTGATTCCTGGAGCCGCCAGCGCGCACCTGATCCGGATGATGACGCATATCTGGCGCTGGCGGACAAAGTGACGCATCTGGCCGAAGCCGGTATCGCCAAATCAGACTCCGCCGAAATGGAGCTATACGCAGGGCTGGGCTATGCCTCGCGCGCCAGGTTGACGGGACTGCGCTATGAAAAGATGGCTACGGCCCGCGCGGGAGTGGAAGCGCGCAAGCGCTTGCTTCGCTGCCTGGAACTCGACCCCGATATGGCGGACGCCAATCTGGGTTTGGGACTTTACAACTATTATGTGGACACGCTTTCGGGAATGGCCAAGGTGCTGCGTTTTTTCATGGGCATCCCCGGCGGAGACAAGCGTGTGGGCTTACGCCAATTGGGAACGGCGGCGACCAAGGGCGAAATGGTGCAAACAGAAGCGCGTTTCAATATGGCAAAAAATCTGCGCAACTATGACTTTGACTATGCGCGGGCCTCGATGGCGGCCGCGCCGCTTACCTCCGACTTTCCCGAGAATCCTCTTTTTCTGCTGCTTGCCGGGGACATTGCTGAAAAACTCGGTCATAAGGAGGAGGCGGCAGTGCGGTTTCGCGCAGCAGCCGCAGCTCCCATGGAGGACGTCAAGTGTGCGGAGCGCGTGCGGCAAATTGTTAGCGAAGCGCTCACCGCGCTTGGCGCAACAACGAAGTAAGTGCTGGCGGGCTTTGCTTCCAATTACTTCTGGGCAACGTCCCGGCTTAGGCAGGGCATCTGATTGGCTTGGCAGGGAGATGGGTGTAAACGCGAGTTAAGAGCGTGCTCTTTCCGTCCCGAAGAGCACGGAACGAAGAGGCCTCTACACAACCATCCTTTGTTCACGGCACTTGTAGAGGCCGCCCGTTTTTGGGCGGGCAGCTCTTACGCTCTTTTTCAGGACCAAACCGAGCCACTAGCGAAAGACGGCCGCAGTTGACTTGGTTGAGCACAAGTGGTATCAGAAACGGGCCGGTTTGGCGGGGTTTTTTGAATTTGTCTATCACTTTTTTCCAGCGGGCTCAAAGTAGAGCCCGCACCCGGTCACTTAATCGTCGCGGGTTTCCCTCAGCACCCGGATTGTTCTTACAGGATTTTCGTCGGCCCGGCGTCTCGCATAGATGACTCGGGGAGGAGCGTGTTCGGATGTACTCGCGCAGGTGGATGATTGCGTCGCTGGTTGTGTTAGGACTTCTCGGAGGCTGCTCTCAATTCAATACGAACTTGACGACCCAGACGTCTACCTCGACGCTGACATTTCTAAGTCCACAATCAGCCAACGCAGGCGATTCGGGCTTCACCATTACTGCGAACGGAACAGGTTTCGTAACCGGCGCCATCATCCTGTGGAATATGGGTCCGAATCAGACCCAGCTCACGACAACCTTTGTGAGCAGCACGCAACTGACCGCTCCTGTCCCGAATTCAGACCTTACCGCCGCCGGGAATATTCAAGTAGCTGTGCAGATTCCCGGCTCCGCGGTTTCGGGCGCCTCGGGGACCACTGCCACCACGACCACAGAAGTATCGAACGTGGTGACTTTCAACATTAACCCCACGTCCGGCTCGGCGCCGACGATCGCAGCGCTTTCAGCGTCCACAACCTCGATGCCCGCGACGCCCTACTGCGGCGCCACCGGCTTCACGCTCACTGTTACGGGCGCAAATTTCGATAGCTCATCGGTTGTGAACTGGAATGGTTCGCGGCGGGCAACTGCGTTCGTCAACTCCGGCCAGCTGACCGCTTCCATATTGCCGCAGGATTCCGCATTTCCAGGGACTGCGAACGTTACCGTGTCGAACGCGACGGGACCATCAAACACAGCGTTCTTCACCATGACGACGCCAGCGACCGATCTTGGCCCTCCAAGCATCACCGCGCCGTCGCAAATTACCATTCCGAAAGGCTCCCCGACATTTGCAATAAATATTGATGGCAGGGTTCTCCCGTGCACAGTCGCGCAGTGGCAGGTAAGTGGAAGCACCGTGAAAAGCCCGCTGGTAACTGCATATGTTCCTGCAAACCAAGACCCGACCGATGTTGCCATCCATCTCAGTGTGACGATCCCCGCAGTCGATCTTGTGGCCGCAGGATCCACTCAAATCTTCTTGTTTACTATGCAACCTCCGACCGGTGGCCAGACGTCAAATGCGATTGCGGTCACTATTCAGTAGCACAGACTTCAGTCTGTGTGGTTTTCGCTTGGGTTTGTTTCGCCACGAAAGTCAAAAGCACACAGACTGAAGTCTGTGCTACGACTCCGTTTTAAAGTCTCAATCAATCCGGAAGAAGAAATAGCCGATCGGGAGCGAATTCCACCTGCCAGGGTTGCGGAAGATTGCGGAACGATTCCCATTCCTGTTTGACGACCTCCGCCTGAACATGAAAATCGGCTTGACTTGCGGGCGGGCCGCCAATTCGCAGATCGAGTGTGACGCGGAAAGGCGTTTCAGTCATCGCCGCAAGCCAGCATGCCAAAGCATTCTCGCGTTTTTCCGGTGCGGCGCCTGGAGTGTGCACGCGAATATGGTGCGCGCGTATCGCCACATGCTCGGGCGGCTTGGCGAACTCTTGCGTAACGCGAAGCGTGCAGCCCCAGTCGAGCGCTTCGATCAGTCCGTCCGCTCTGCGCCGCGCGCGGGAATAGTTCTTGCATCCCGTCAGGCGCGCGACTTCCAGTGTCGGGGGACGACGGAAAACTTCTTCCTTGGGACCTCGTGCCGCGACGCTGCCGCGCTCCAGCACAACAAGTTCCTCGCAGACGCGATAAGCCTCTTCAAGATTGTGGCTCACGAAGAGCGTCGATCCTCGATACGTCTCCAGCGTCTCGCGGAGTTGCCGTTCAAGCGCACTGCGCAGATGCGTGTCCAGCGCGGAAAATGGTTCGTCGAGCAGCAACGCTTCCGGCTCGACGGCCAGGGCGCGCGCCAGCGCCACGCGCTGCTGTTCTCCGCCTGAAAGCGAAGCGGGATAGCGATTCGCGAGATCATCCAGATGCGCAGCGGAGAGTTGCTGCGCCACACGGCGAGGCAAACGGTGCAATCCAAATGCAATATTTTCCGCGACGGTTAAATGTGGAAACAGCGCGTAGTTCTGAAAAAGCAATCCGATTTTCCGTTCGCGCGCCGGAATATTTATGCCTCGCGCGGAATCAAAGAGTATGCGTCCATCAAGCACGATGCGGCCGCGGTCCGGCGTCTCCAGGCCTGCGATGGCGCGCAGCGTCATGGTTTTTCCCGAACCCGAAGGGCCAAGCAGACCCAGCGGTGCGCCGTCTGCCGTGAATTCCACGGCGAGCCGGAAATCAGACACTTGTTTTTCGATCGCGACTTCGAGTGACATGATCTTTATTATGGCGGGCTCCAAGTAGAGCCCGCACCCGTGCGTCCGCACTATCGTTTTCGCCAAACGCTCATGGCCCTGCGATTTGTTCCGTAAATCACGGAAAGAACCACGAAGGAAAACAGCAGCAGCACCAAAGCCGTGCGATTCGCCGTATCGTAATTGCCCGCTTGCACCTGATCGTAAATGTCGATGGAGACGGTTCGCGTCACGCCGGGAATGTTTCCTCCCACCATTAGCACGACACCGAATTCGCCGATCGTGTGCGCAAAACTCAGAACCGTTCCAGTAATCGCTCCGGCCGTGGAGAGCGGCAGGATCACTCGAAAAAATGTTCTCAGCCTCGAAGCGCCCAGCGTCCAGGAGGCTTCTATGATGCCGCGGTCCACGGTTTCAAATCCGGCAGAGAATGGCTGCACTGCAAACGGCAAACTGTAGAGCACTGAGGCAACCAGCAGACCCCCAAACGTGAACGGCAGCGTGTGGCCGAACCATGACTGCCACATTTTCCCGGGAAATGTTCGCGGGCCGAGCCCCACAAGAATGTAGTAGCCGAGTACAGTCGGAGGTAGAACCAAGGGGAGCGCGACCACGGCTTCGACCAGAAATTTCCAGCGCCATCGCGAGTAGGTCACCCAATAGGCGAGCGGAAGGCC
>JAOAPW010000486.1 GCA_025463105.1 Candidatus Acidiferrum typicum
TCTCACTTCCGTCTCGGCGTTGTCTATTTGCAAATGACTCCGCCCCAGGGTACGGACGGATTTTGGGAACTGGCGCGTTCCATTGCTCTTAAGGCCCCGAATGCGGCGCAGGTCCAAACCTACCTGAAGAACCAGCTGATCCGGTACCAACAGCCCGCCTGCGACAAGCTTGTGGATGATCAGATTGCGGAACTCGTAACCCTTGCGGGGACTTCGGCGGACAAACCCGCGACCCTCAACGTCCCTAGCGCAGCAGACTTGCAAAAAGCGCGGGATGATACTGCGAACTTCCTGCCCGCTCTCAAAGCCGGCGGTGACACAGGCAAAGTAATGTGGCTGGCGAGCTGCGGCCTCGAATATCCGGACGTTGGCGTGCGAATTATGGAGCCGCCTGCGGCCGACGGCGACAACGTCAACCTGAAAGTATTCCGCGGCGCGACCCCGGAAGAAATCGAGGCGGCCACCGAAGCTAATATGCTGGTAAAGGTGGTTGGCCAGCCGGAGGCGAAACGTCTTGAGAAAGACGCTGTGGTACGGTTCACCGGCACACTGGTGGCCTACTCGCAGTCTCCGTTCCTGTTGACTTGGGATAAAGCCAAGATTAACACTGAGGACCTGCCGGAAGAAAAGGGCCCGGCGAAGAAGGGGCCTGCCAAGAAGGCTCCGGCGAAGAAAGCTCCCGCTGACTGAGCCATTAGTTAACGCAGTAAGTTCAGATGGCCCCGAGAATAAATTCTCGGGGCCATTTCTTTTTGTTTTGGAGCAGTTTCCGAGCCTGGGTACCGACGCGCGCCTTCCATGCTTGAGCTAAGTTTAAATATGTAGGGGCACGCCATGGCGTGCCCCCTACTGAGCGCCCAACAATATCAGGGGCGCCGGTGATGCCGAGGGTCCAGCTTGTATAGATCTATCTTGCGGCTGAGTGTGTTCCGGTGAATTCCGAGCAGGCGTGCGGCTCGCGATTGATTTCCGCGTGACCGGTCCAAAACACGTTTGATAAATTTCTTTTCAAATTCGTTGATGGCCTCATCAAATTGGATTCCGCGTTCCACCATTTGCCCGACAAGAGCTTCCAGTTGATCTTTCAAGGGTGCACGCTCCGCGCGAGAAGTATCTACAGCTGGAAGTACCAGCCTGATTTATTTGAGTTCGTGGCCTGTTAACTGACGATACGCTTCACGGTACCTTGCACGTGTCGCTTCAACCACGTCGGGAGGAAGTTCCGGGCCGGGCGGTTGCTTGTTCCACCCGATCCGCTCGAGGTAGTCGCGGACATACTGTTTGTCGAACGAGGGCTGGGAGCGGCCGGGCTGGTAGCCGTCCGCTGGCCAGAAACGCGAAGAATCCGGTGTCAGGGCCTCATCGATCCAGATCAGCTTATCGCCGACCAGGCCAAATTCAAATTTCGTGTCCGCCAGGATAATGCCGCGAGGCTCGGCGTAAGCAACCGCGCGGCTGTAAATATCCAGACTCACGGCGCGAACGCGTTCGGCTAGTTCGCCGCCGATCATCGATGCCGCCTCATCAAATGAAATATTCTCGTCATGTCCCGCCGTGGCCTTGGTGGAGGGAGTAAAAATTGGCTCGGGCAGACGATCGGACTCCTGGAGGCCCGCGGGCAGCGAAATTCCGCAAACTTTTCCAGTGGCGCGATAGTCTTTCCATCCGGAGCCTGACAGGTAGCCACGCACGACGCATTCCACAGGCAGCGGCTTTGTCTTTTGACAGAGCATGGAGCGGCCTTCGAGTTGCTCTTTGTACGCAGCAAGCTCCGGCGGGAAATCCTCGGCCGAGACAACATGATTGGGGATGACGTCGCGCAGCAGATTGAACCAGAAAAGAGAAAGCTGCGTCAGTACGCGTCCTTTGTCGGGAATCGGCGTTGGGAGCACCACGTCAAAGGCCGATAAGCGATCGGTTGCGACGATCAGCAGGCGGTCGCCCACCTCGTAAAGATCGCGAACTTTTCCGCGATTCAGAAACTTTAGACCGGGGAGATTTGTCTCCCATACGATTGCGTTCATTTGTGGAGAAGCCAAGAGACTCGTTCCTTTTTGAGAGGCGGGTATTCTAGCGCATGGTCGGCCGATGTCAACGGAGAAGAAAAACTAAAAGTGGAAAACTTTTTCCACCGCGGGGTAATGCAAAAAGCTTTAACACAGAGGGCACAGAGCAGAGAGCGCGCGGAAAATTACCCGCACGTTTTTTCAGGTTTGAGAAATAACGCTTGATCGCCAATAAACGAAGAGGGATTCTTCGCGCAAGATCAGCGCTCAGGATGACGTATTTCGCTTATCTCCGCGAACTGTTTATGCAGCGTTGGTTGCTGCTTGCGCCGCCGCGGGCTCATCCCAGCGGACTGACACGAGTTTCGAGACACCCGGTTCCTGCATCGTGACTCCGTAGAGCACTGTAGCCATCTCCATCGTCTTCCGGTTATGGGTAACGACGATGAACTGCGTACTGGCGCTCATCTCCGAAACAAGTTTTGTGAAGCGTCCAACGTTTGCTTCGTCGAGTGGTGCGTCGACCTCGTCCAGGATGCAGAATGGGCTCGGCTGGTAGCGGAATATCGCGATCAGCAGTGCCAAAGCCGTCATGGCCTTTTCGCCGCCGGAAAGCAGCAGCACGTTCTGCAGGCGCTTGCCAGGAGGCTGCGCCACCACGTCGATGCCCGGCTCGCCCGAGCTATCCGGCTCGGATAAACGCATCTCGCCCGTTCCGCCGCCGAAGAGCACGTGGAATGCCGTGGCAAAGTTTGAATTGATGATCGCGAAGGCTTGCTCGAATTTTTGTTTGCAGACCTGATCGAGTTCCGTGATGGCCTGCTGCGTGTCGGTGATGGATTGCAGCAAATCGCCCCGTTCGCGCCCGAGGAAGCCGAATCGTTGGTCACACTCGTTGTATTCCTCGAGGGCCATCATGTTGACCGGGCCCATGGATTCGATGCGAGTTTTCATTTCATGGTATTGCGAATCCGCGGTGCGAAGCTCTTCGCCCGAAAGCAGAGCAGGAAATTCCGCGATCAGATCTTCCGGTTGAGCGTTCAATTCCTCGATGCATGATTGGCGCAGGTGCTCGCGTTCGGAATCATTGCGCGCTCTTTCGATTTCGTGTTTGCTCCGTTCTTCGCGGAAATCGCCGAGCTTTTGCCGCGCCATGCGCAAGGCATCGTCCACTTGCGTCGAGCGAATGCGAGTCTGCTCGAATTCTTTTTCCATCTCGATGCCACGCGCTTCCAGGCGCTGCTTTTCCGCGCGCAGCGATTGCACTTGCCGCTG
>JAOAPW010000514.1 GCA_025463105.1 Candidatus Acidiferrum typicum
GAGATATATTCATAACCAAGCTTCTTTGCCGCCAGCGCCATCTCTTCGATCGAATTCTTTCCGTCGCTGGCGGTCGTGTGCATTTGCAGGTCGCCACGAATATCCTTCAACTCGATCAGGTCGGGCATGCGGTGTTCAGCGGCCGCGTCGATCTCGCCGGTGTTCTCGCGCAGTTCCGGGGAAACGTATTCGAGCCCCAGCTTGGCGTAGATTTCCGCTTCGGTTTCCCGCGCCACTGGCTTCTCGCCTTTCAACGTCGCCAATGCATACTCATTCAACGTGAAACCTAATTTGTTCGCGCGCCCGCGCAGCGCCACGTTGTGCTCTTTTGATCCCGTAAAATACAGCAGCGCCGCGCCAAAGCTCTGCTTTTCCAGCAGCCGCACGTCGACCTGAAACCCGTCCCTCAGAACAAAGCTGACCTTATTTCCGCCCCGAGCCAGCGTCTGGTCGATGTCCGGATATTTCAAAATGTACTCTGCAATCGCGTCGATCTGTTTCTCGGTGTGCTTTCCGGGACCAAGTGTGACCAGCAAATCGAGGTCGCCTACGGTTTCCTTGCCGCGACGCAGCGATCCCGCCGGTGTCACCGATTCGATCACTTTGCCGATTTTTAGAATGTAGGAGACAAGTTTATCTGCGGCTTCCTCGGCCACGTCGAAATAGAAACGTCCCGCGGTCTTCTTGAAAACTTCCACGGCCTTCAGAATATTCTGTTCGCTTTTTTCGCCGAAGCCTGCTAAATCCCGCAATTTTCCTTCGCGCGCCAACAGTTCCACTTGCTCGATCGTCCCGGCCTGGAACGTTTTCCAGAGAAAAGCGACCTTCTTTGGTCCCAGCGATTGCAAAGTCAAAATACGCAGAAGTGTCGAAGGATATTTGTTGAGGAGTTTTTTCCGGAGCGAATAGTCGCCAGTCTTGAGGATTTCTTCGATATGGTCGGCCATCCCATCGCCAATACCTGGCAGGGCCAGCAATTTCTTGCGATCGGTGGCGAGTTCCTGGACCGATTCTGGCAGGCTCTCAAGCAATTCCGCGGCCTTCTCGTAGCTGCGAAACCGGCCAATCATGGCCCCATCAATTTCCAGTAGTTGCGCCGTTTCGCGCAATACGCGCGCGACTTCGCGGTTCTCCATATGTGTTCTCAGCCGGATGTAGCGCCCGCCTTCAGGCGGGCATTTGTATGAATCGGTTGTGCGACCAAACCTAAATTCTGATTACGCGAAGCGTTTTGTGGGGCGCGGCTTCAGCCCCGCCATACATCAGTCATTGCAAGCGGCTTTAGCCGCTGACACTCAACTAACGCAGATCCTATTTCCCCAGAATATACGCAAACATCAGCGGCGCCACGATCGACGCATCCGACTCAATGACAAACCGCGGCGTAGCCGCTTCCAATTTTCCCCAAGTGATTTTTTCGTTCGGCACCGCGCCACTGTAGGACCCATATGACGTCGTGCTGTCGGAAATCTGGCAGAAGTAGCCCCACAGCCGGCACTTCTCGCGCAGATCCTGCGTAATCAACGGCACCACACAAATGGGGAAGTCCCCCGCGATGCCACCCGCTATCTGGAAGAAGCCGATTGATTCCTTCGCGGAATTCTGGCGATACCAGTCGATCAGCGCCGCCATCTGTTCCAGGCCAGACTTCACTACTTGAAAATTGGATACCTCGCCACGGATCGTATTCGCGACAAAAATATTTCCGAGCGTCGAGTCTTCCCATCCCGGCGTGAAAATAGGCAGATTTTTTTCGCACGCGGCGACGACCCAGGAGTCCTTTGGATCGATCTCGTAAAACTCCTTGATGTGGCAGCCGCGAATCAGCTGATACATGAATTCGTATGGGAAGTATCTTTGCTTTTCCTTGTCAGCCTTCTGCCAGAGCTTGAGAACCTGCCGTTCGATCCGGCGCATCGCTTCTTCTTCGGGAATGCAGGTGTCGGTCACGCGATTCATGCCACGTTCGCGCAACGCCACTTCCTCGGCGTCGCTCAAATTGCGATAGTTCGGCACGCGCTCGTAGTGGTTGTGCGCGACGAGGTTGAAAATATCTTCCTCCAGATTCGCGCCCGTCGTGCATATCCCGTGCACCTTGTCCTGCCGGATCATTTCCGCCAGTGACAGTCCCAGCTCCGCCGTGCTCATTGCCCCGGCAATTGTCATGAACATTTTCCCGCCGCTCGCGAGATGCTTGAGGTAGGCCTCCGAAGCATCCACAACGACGGCCGCGTTGAAGTGCCGGTAATTGTGCCGGATGAAATCTTTTACGGTCATGTCCGCCTTTCTCTCCGCTATTTTTTCTGCAGAGCACTTCCTTGGCCGAAATCCTATGCTACACGCGCCCGCGATACA
Organism: Candidatus Acidiferrum typicum; assembly: GCA_025463105.1. Lineage (GTDB taxonomy): Bacteria > Acidobacteriota > Terriglobia > Acidiferrales > UBA7541 > Palsa-360. The sequence goes on from JAOAPW010000514.1 coordinate 2,356, forward strand.
AGCGCAGAACGCAAAATATTTTATTATTTTTTGAAAACGAGAAAGTCAAAATAAATTCGGACTCGCCGAAGAATTTGTAGCTCGCCTCTTCAGGGGCGAGGTTGTTCGTTCCCGCGACTATAAATCGCGTTCACGACTGGGTGCATAAATGAAATAAATTACTGATGTATTTGTTTCGTAGCGACTGAGGACCTGGCGAAATCGTCTTAAAATGTTCCCGATCATCGACGCGCACGTAACGCATGTAGTACAAAAACCCCGCAATCGACTTGGCATCCCGCAATCGCCCGCTCCGGATCATCGCGTCCACTTCTTTCAATGTAAAAATTCGCGGAGTAATCTTTTCGTCTTCTTCCGGCTGGGCGGTCCCTTCGACAAGTCCTTCCGCCGCAAAAATCCACATCCACTCATTCACGAAACCCGGCGTCGGGATAATATGCAGCATTTTCCGCAAGCGTCTCGCCGTGTATCCCGTTTCCTCAAGCAACTCCCGGCGCGCCGCGACGCTCGGAGTTTCCCTTGGTTCTTTGCGCCCGGCTACGAATTCCCACAAAAATTGTCCCACGGTGTGCCGGTACTGGCGAATCAGCAAAACGCGCCCATCCTCAAAAACCGGCATGACGACCACGGATCCCGGATGCACGATAATGTCGCGGTCCGCCCGCACTCCGCCCGGTTCAATCACCGTGTCGCGCTGCAATCGAAACACCTTGCCCGTATAAAGAACTTTGCTCTTGAGAATTTTCGCGCGTTGCTTCGCCAATTGCGCCTCCTATTGAGCTTCATCTGTAGCGCTCGCCTTCAGGCGAGCAATCGTTCGCCTCTTCGACGCGACTGAAATTCTAGCGTCGCTCCCCGCAATTCGCTTGAAATACTTTGGGTTGCTTTTTGGTCCTCTCCGTGCCCACTGTGAACTCAGTGTTAAAAGGTTTTCTTCATCATGACCGATCTACAACCCTCAGGTTGAACGCAAAACTCCAGTCGCATATACTTCCTAAGCCAAAGTCCACGCCCAGTCATGCCGATTAATACTCTCATCGTTGACGACGAAAAACCCGCGCGCGACGAACTCGCTTATCTGCTGAAAAGTTTTCCCGAGGTGCATCTTGTGGGCCAGGGCAAGAACGGCGTCGAAGCTCTCGCTCTCATTAAAGAACATTCACCGGATCTCGTCTTCCTCGACGTACAAATGCCGGGCCTCAACGGCTTCGGCGTCATTAAGAAATTGATGGACCGCAAAGGGAAACTCCCCCACATCGTTTTTGCGACGGCTTTTGATAACTACGCGGTGCAAGCATTTGAAGTAAACGCCGTCGATTACATATTAAAACCTTTTGATAAGTCGCGTCTTGCTCGCGCCGTGCATCGCGCCAAGAAAGCGCTGGAAGCCGACGCTTCTCCGACCGAGCGCCTGGAAACATTAGTCACCCAGATGGGCGCGGCGAAAACTCCGCCGGTAAAACTCCTGGTAAAAACGCAACAGCGACTTTTCCTGGTGGACGCCGACGATGTTCTGTTCGCGTCGATCGAAGACGGTACCATCACGGTAGTTTCCCGCGAGGTCGAGGGCACCTCAAATTACCGCACCATCGAGGAACTCCAAACCTCGCTCGACTCAGAGATATTCTGGCGCGCGCATCGCTCCTACCTGGTGAATATTAACCACATAAAAGAAGTCGTCCCCTGGTTCAAATCAAGCTACATGCTGAAAATGGCCGACAAGCGCTCCTCCGAAGTTCCCGTCAGCCGCGCTCAGACCAAACGCCTCCGTGAACTCCTGAAGATGTAACTCTGATATCCAGTCCCGTCAGGGACGAAACACTGTAGCCCACCGAGGGAGCGGCGGGACCATGTTCGATTTAGAACGTGGAGCCCCGTAGGGGCGGCACACGGCCGGGCAAAATTGATATATTCCAGTCGCAATCTCCTACTCTGTTTCCTCGTCGCTATCGTAGTGAGAAGCCTCTACCTCTGCATTTGCTCAATCCTGTGCTAGCATCATTTCCACACGCGATACGATGGACTTTTCCCTCACCGACGATCAACGCCTGATTCGAGACACCGTCCGCCAATTTATGGAGGCCGAAGTTCGCCCCACGATCCGCGCACGTGACCGCGAAGAAAAATTCGCCTCTGCTGAACTCCGCAAACTCGGCGAACTCGGCTGCTGTGGCATGTTGGTTCCCGAATCGCAAGGCGGCGCCGGCGCGGACACGATCTCTTACGTCCTGATGCTCGAAGAAGTCGCTCGCGTGGACGCGGCGATGGCCGTAGCGTTGAGCGTCACAAATTCTCTCGTAGCGTTCCCGCTCGTACAATACGGGACCGAACCGCAGCGTCAAAAATATTTGTCGCGTCTCGCGCGCGGAGAAATGCTCGGCGCTTTCTGCCTCACCGAACCGCAAGCCGGATCCGATGCCGCCGCGATCGCCACGTCCGCGACGCGCCACGGAAACGCTTATCGGCTGAACGGCACAAAATCGTGGGTTACAAACGGCGGGGAAGCTGGCCTCTATATCGTTTTTGCGAAGACTGATGCTACGGGTGCGGGCTCTACTTGGAGCCCGCCAGAAAAAAGACCCCGCGGCGTGACCGCATTGCTCGTCGAACCTACATTTCCCGGCTTCCGGGTTGCGCGATACGAGGATAAGATGGGGCTGCGCACTTCGCGTTCGGCCGAAATTACTTTTACCGATTGCGAAGTTCCGGAAGGGAATCGACTAGGTGAAGAGGGCCAGGGCCTGAAGATCGCGCTCGAACTGCTCGATGGCGGGCGTGTTGGCATCGCCGCGCAAGCCGTCGGCATCGCGCAGGGCGCTCTCGAGGCTTCAGTCAC
>JAOAPW010000259.1 GCA_025463105.1 Candidatus Acidiferrum typicum
CCAAATCAAACATCATGCCCAGCATCGTTCCGGTTTCTTTTTCGCGCTCGGGCGGCAGTTGCACATGATGCGTATAAGCTCCCACGGCGCAATTGAAGTGATCGGCTGGGACGGTATAAAACGTGCGTCCAGAGGCGGCCAGCCGCCAGAAGCTGCATCCGGCGGGCTCGGTGCCGGAAAACTTCTCAATTCCTACAGGCTCCTTCTCAAGGAATGTGATCGCGACAGGCCGTTGGCTCATTGCCAGCCGGGTGGTGAATAATTTCTCGAGATCCTTCCAGTTCGCCATATACGCTCCTCGCAAAAATTGAATGGTCAGAATAGCACACTGCATGCTTACGTGCCGTTATGGACATTCACAATCTGCATTCCGGGCGAAGAAGTTGCTGAAAGCCGCATCAATTATGGCTTTTTAGATGTTTTTTCTTGCGTTGCGCGAAATCTGCCCTTATAGTGCTCGCCGTGCGCGGCCCGTACTCTCTGAGGCTGGCCGACGCCTGCAGTCTCACTTCTGAGGAGGAGAACGAAACTAGATGGCAAAACCAATGAGCAAGTCCAAGATCGTTGCGCACATGGCGGACAAGGTCGGGACGCCGAAGAAAGTAGCGGCGCAGTTCTTCGAAGAACTGTTCAAGCTGGCGGTCAAGGAAGCCAAGGGCGGCGCGGGCAAGTTCGTCATTCCGAACATCGGACGCGCGGTGAAGGCGCACCGGAAGGCGCGCATGGGCCGCAACCCGCAGACTGGCGAAGCGATCAAGATCAAGGCTAAGACCGTTGTGCGTCTTCGCGCCGCAAAAGCTTTCAAAGACGCCATCCTCGGCAGCTAAGCGTCTATTTCTCGAGAGAGATTCTCTAATCATTGGGCGGGCCGGATGTTTGGCCGTGATTCCGAAACCGTTCATACGGCGTTCGGATGCGTTGCATACGCTGGCGAACCATCCGGCATCGCTTTAATTTTATCTTGCGGGCTCCGCGCTTCACTATGAACGCGGGCTTCCCTTCTGGGTTCAGGGTAAACAAGTAAAGCCCGGTCGTTTTTAACGCGGGCTTCAAGTAAAGCCCGTTCACCTCTACCGCGGGCTTCAAGTAAAGCCCGCACCCGATGCAGCGGTTCCTCTGCTGCTTCTTTCACATCGAGCCCCGACCCCTCCCGGGGCTTGTTCTTTAATCTCTCCACTTCGAATTCCAGATTTATTTCTTCGACGACGCTGTCAGCCGAATGGGCTGTGGTGTGCGCCTGTGCTAAAGTTTTCGCGGCCAGGAGGAAAACATGGCGTCGTCCTATTGGGATGAAGCGCTTGCAGCGCGGTACCGAGCCTTCCAGTACAGTTTTGCGGAACGTCCGCTTGCCGGACGTGTCGTCATCATCGCGGGAGGAACCGGCGGGCTCGGCGCTGCAACAACAATGCTGCTAGCGCGCGAAGGCGCGAAACTTGTTGTGGGGTTCCGTTCGAATCGCGCACGCGCTGAGGCGCTTCGTGCCGCTGTCGCCGCTCAGACGGGCGAAACGATTTCTCTGGTTCATGGAGACCTGATCCTTCCCGAAGTCCGGCGAGCCTATCTCGATGCTGCTGCTGGACTAGGTCCCTTGGAGGGCTGCGCAATCTTCCCAGGCGATCCGGCGCGGGTCAGCTGGGAGGCTTTGGACGCAGCGGCGCTGCGCAACTCATGGGACGCGAATTTCGTTGGCCCTATGCTGCTGGCGAAAGATTTGGCGGCAGGCATGGAACAGAACGGCCGCGGCGGAAGTCTGGTGCTGCTGGCGACGATGCAAGCCTTGGCACCATTCGCTTCCAGCGTGAATTACGCCGCGCCCAAAGCCGCGCTTGTGCATGCGGCGCGCATTCTTGCAAAGCAATTCCGCAACGTGCGCGTAAACGTCGTCGCCCCGGGCGCGACCGTCGCAGGAATGGCTGAAGCAAGCGTGAGCAGCGGGAAATATGACGGCTACATATCGAGTGGCGCGATTCCGAGGTTCGGCCGCCCGGAAGATATTGCGCGCGCGGTGCGATTTTTCCTCGAGCCGGATGGATACGTGACAGGTCAAGTGCTTCTCGCGGACGGCGGCCTCACGCTGCGGCGCGATCAGGGATGAGTTTTTGAATTTTACGCGTGAACGTAAATCCTTTCGCTTAATCGAATTCGCGTTTCGGCGCGGCCTGATCGGCGCCCACGCGGCCCGCAACAATCTCCGCGCGAAAATAATTCTCGGCTCGGACAGGAGCGTTTGCTAACCTGCGCAAAATTGCGATTTGGCCGACGTGCGTGAGCGCATCCGCGATCGGCCCCTGAAATAGTTTTTCCACCGGAGCCCCGAGCGGTTCGCCGGACGCCAGGTATGCATCGAAGGCCGCAAGCGCGGCGAAGAATCTTTGTGAATCCAGTTCCCAGGATTGACAGTCGGAATTGCGCCACTCCTGTTTTCCCTGTGCGATCGATAGAGCCCAATCCAGCAGGTCGCCGACGTGCGCCAGAATCTGGCCCGGGGTTCGCGTGGTTTCCGATGCGCGAAACCCGGAAAATCCTTCCGGGGCTCCCCGCAACGCTTTTCCTCCGCGATAGGCAAGCGTAGCGACGGTGTGGCGCAGCAGTTGACGCTCCGGCTGCGGTGCTGTTTCGTTTTCAGTACCCATATTTCAGAAAGCTCCTCGTGCCGCATTATATGCCGTGCGGCCGGGCCTGCGGGGCGCTGCGACCAGGTCAGCGTTGCTGGCATCCGCCTTGGTGCGAATGGCATAATTGGCCGCGGACATTGGATGACTTCCAGCCCCAAGTATTCCGGCCTCCTGACCGACCTGTACGAATTGACCATGGCGGCGGGCTACCTCGACGCCGGTTTCGACGCCCGGGCCACGTTTGAACTGTTCGTGCGTTCTGTCCCTCCGCGAAGAAACTACCTGGTCGCCGCAGGCCTCGCACAGGGGCTCGATTTTCTGGAAAACGTGCGATTTTCCGATGAAGAAATCGCCTATGCGCGGAAACTTCCGGTGTTCGTTCATACCAGAGGCGATTTTTTCAATTATCTCGCCCAGTTTCATTTTTCCGGCGATGTGTGGGCGATGCCGGAAGGCACGGTATTTTTTCCTGGTGAACCGATTCTGCGCGTCGCCGCCCCCATTATCGAAGCGCAGATTGTCGAGACGTTCTTGCTGGCCACAATCAATTTTCAGACCATGATCGCCAGCAAAGCGGCGCGCATAACGCAAGCAGCCGAGGGACGCCCGGTCATCGAATTCGGCACGAGGCGCGCCCACGGAATTGAGTCAGGCGTACTCGCGGCCCGCGCGGCGATTATCGGAGGCTGCCAGGGAACTTCAAACGTTGCGGCCGGCTATCAATTCGGCATCCCTGTTTACGGCACCCAGGCGCATTCCTGGATCATGGCGTACCAGGATGAAGCGGAAGCTTTCCGGCGCTTCCTCGACATATTTCCAGATCATGCCGTGTTGCTCGTGGATACTTACGATGTGCGCGCGGCAGTGGAAAAAATTATTTCCCTGGGCCGAAAGCCGCGAGGCATACGTCTCGATAGCGGCGATCTGGCCGCGGACAGCGCCTGGGCGCGCGCCCGTCTGGATCAGGCGGGCTGGAAAGACGTCATCGTATTCGTATCGGGCGATCTTGACGAAGAACGGATTTCTTCTCTGCTCGGTGAAGGCGCGAAGATTGACGGCTTCGGCGTTGGCACGGCACTGGTCACTTCAAATGATTCGCCGACACTGGGAGTGATTTACAAACTGGTGGAAATCGAGATTGGCGGTGAAGTCCGTTCGGCCGCAAAATTCAGCGCCGCAAAGGTAACCTATCCCGGCAGGAAACAGGTCTTTCGCTTCAGCCACCCGGATGGAAATTTGGCTCATGACATCATTGGCCTCATGGAAGAAACTTTTTCGGGCGCTGAAACGCTGCTCGAACCGGTGATGATGGGCGGCAAGCGAACCGTGCCGCGCACGGATCTTGACGCCGCACGGACACGGTGTTTGCAACAAAGAGCGCGGCTGCCCGAACCAGTGCGTGATTTGAACTCGGAAGCGGCAGCATACCCGGTGCGGCATAGCGAAAAATTGGAGGCTCTGCTCGAAGAGGTGCGCCGCCGCGTGCAGCACGCAGCGCGCAGCTAAAAATGAAAATGCGTAGGAGTAGCGGCGATGGTTTCGAGATCGGTAATTTTCTGGGACGTGGACACGCAAGCGGATTTCATGCTTCCCGGCGGAAAACTGTACGTTCCCGGCGCGGAGAAACTTATTCCCAATTTGAAGCGGTTGACGGATGCGGCCCGGCAAGGGCGCGCCTTCATCATCGGCGACGCCTGCACTCATACACCAGACGATCCGGAATTCGCCCGGTTTCCGCCACACTGCGTCCAGGACACGCCTGGCGCGAAGATCATTCCCGAGACGCGTGCGGGAAATGTGCTTTTCGTTCCGAATCGTGCGGGCTGGGTCATGCCGAAGGACCTATCGGAATTTCAGCAGGTCATTCTCGAAAAACAGACGCTCGATGTGTTCGACAATCCGAATACCGAGAAAGTTCTTGAACGCGTCGGCGGATTCACTGATGCGGATGCGGAAATTTTCGTATTCGGCGTGGTCACGGAATATTGCGTGCGTCTCGCGGCAAAAGGGCTTCTCGCTCGCGGACGCCGCGTAGCGCTCGTCCACGACGCCATCGAGACACTGAATGCGGAAGATGGGCGGAAGACAATCGAGGAGCTGACTTCGCTGGGCGCCCGGCTCGTTACTACCGAACAAGCTCTCACATCTCTCGAACAATCCGCGACACGATCAGCTTGATTCGCGGTCGCAATCCAAAACTAAAGATTTAACACCGAGGTCACGGAGATCACAGAGGAGAATCGCGGATCGGAGTGCGTCTGCAAAAATTCAGGATAGCGGCGCGGCTTCAGCAGCAGGGACGTCGGTCTTCACGATG
>JAOAPW010000085.1 GCA_025463105.1 Candidatus Acidiferrum typicum
CCGCCTGTGGCGGATGACAGGACCTTCAGCGAAGTCCGCAGATTGCAATCGGGCAGATCGTCGGCGCAGAGAATAAGCTGAAATGTGTGCTCCTCAATCAGGGTTCGTGAACCGGTTAACGAACCGCAAGTAACGGATTTCAGACCCATGTTGCAAACAAGTTCAGCTGTTTTATCGGCTCGTATGGAATCGGAACAGACAATTAAAACCGGGAATGTGCTGAGCATTTCTCGCCTCCTGAGGCCGAAATCGCCAGAGTCCCGTGAGAGAAAGCTGATTCTGGCCGCGATTATACGCTCGCGCTGAAATAGAATTCCCGGAATAGTTCCGGGGAGTTGTTAGGATAGGGAAATGGAGTCGACCGAAAAAGCGAGGCGAGTTGGGCTGGCGCGCGCGCTATCGAAGCTGGGTTATTGTTCGCGATCACAAGCCGCGGAGCTGATTCGCGCAGGGCGCGTCAAACTGAATGGGGCGACGCGGCGCGATCCCGAAACTCCGGTGCACTTGACGCGCGATCGCATTGAGGTGGATGGCCGTAGCGTCAGATCGGAATCGAAACTATACCTCATGCTGAATAAGCCCCGAGGCGTGGTTACAACCGCATCGGATGAGGAAGGGCGGGACACCGTCTATTCTTTCTTGAGCGCGGAATATCCCTGGGTCGCGCCTGTCGGGCGTCTGGACAAAGCGAGTGAGGGACTGCTGCTGCTTACGAACGATTCGGAATGGGCCGCGCGAGTTTCCGCTCCGGAAACACATTTAGAAAAAACTTATCACGTTCAGGTAGGCACGCTGATTGATGAACAATTTCTGGTTGAGATGAGAAAAGGGATAAAGACCATGAATGGCGAATTTCTCCGCGTAAAACGGGCTGCCATACTGCGATCAGGGCAGCAGAACACGTGGCTGGAAATCATTCTCGACGTAGGGAAAAATCGCCACATACGGAGGATGCTGGATGCACGGGGAATGGAAGCGTTGCGGCTTGTGCGCGTCGCTGTCGGTCCGCTCATTCTAGGGAAACTTGCGAAGGGCGATTGCCGAGCCTTAAGTTTATTTGAAAAACGTGCGCTTGATGAAGCAATGAAAATCTCGGGAGCGGTGCGCGAACTCCTGTAGGGGCACGGCAATGCCGTGCCCCTACAACTTGCGCGTTTCCATTCATAAATTCATAGGCAACTAATTCACTTGTTAGTTAATCTGGCGAGACAAAATCAAACAAGAAACGCAGCGTCAGCCCGTGGTCTGCATTTCGGTGACATCCAACGTTTGACGCACCTTGTTTATCAAGGCATCGCGATGGAACGGTTTCCGCAGGCATTCGTTGTCGGACGGAGCGGCCCCGTGCGGCGTTCCATCGACATGCGAGTGCCCGGTCATAAATAACACCCGGATTCCTGGACGAAAACCGGCTACGTGCCTGGCCAAAGAGTGGCCATTCAGTTTAGGCATCATAATGTCGGTTAACAAAAGATGAATCGGTCCATCGAAAGATCGGGCAATGCGGATCGCTTCAATTCCGTTGTGGGCGGATAAAACTTTGTACCCGCTTCTGCTCAGAACATCAGAAGTCAACTCCAGCAGAGCTTGTTCATTTTCTACAACCAGAACAGTTTCGGTCCCTGACCACACTTTGATCACGTGGGAATCTTTCTCGTGTGCCGTGGGCTGTTCATCGACCTGCGGTAAATAGATTTTAAATGTTGAGCCTTTTCCCGGCTTGGAGTGAACGCCGACGATGCCTCCACTCTGCTTTACGACTCCATAAACGGTCGCAAGACCCAGTCCTGTTCCCTTGCCGCACTCTTTGGTGGTAAAAAATGGCTCAAAAATGTGCTTTTCCGTTTCCTCCTCCATACCAATGCCCGAGTCGGTGACGGTCAATACCGCGTGGGGGCCTGGGAGGAGAAACGGCAAACCGCGCGCCTGACTTTCAGTCAAGTAGACGTTAGAGGTTTCGATCAGGAGTATCCCTCCTTCCGGCATCGCATCCCTCGCATTGACAACCAGATTTACAATGACTTGTTCAATCTGGCTTTGATCCGCCTTTATCCTGCCCACCGCCGGATCGAGTTTTGTAGTCAAATCGATGTGCGCACCAATCAGCCTCTGCAGCATTTTTCCCATATCGGATACCAGAACATTCAGAGTCAGAACACTAGGCTGGAGAACCTGCTGGCGCCTGAAGGCTAACAATTGTTGCGTTAAAGAAGCGGCGCGCTGTGCGGCTTTCAGGATTTCCTCGGCGCTCTTTCGGAGGGGATCGCCGTGCGATGTGCGCACCTCGATTTCCTCGCCATAGCCGATGATCACACCTAGAAGATTATTGAAATCATGAGCGATCCCGCCGGACAGGCGCCCTACAGCTTCCATTTTTTGAGCCTGACGGAGTTGCTCCTCTCGCTGCCGCAACGTCTCTTCAGCGTGCTTGCGGTCTGTGATGTCCCGACTGACAACGATCAGCTTTCTGGATCCTCCAGAACCGTTCTGCACGGGAGTTCCTGTTGATTCCAGGATTCGCCAATCTCCATCCTTGCGGCGGAAGCGGTATTCGACCCGCACGCTCGCGTTGGTCGCAAAAGCCTGTCTCCTGGCTTCAATAACCCGCTTGGAGTCGTCAGGATGAATCTGATCGATGACAGGATCGCCTTGAAGTTCTTCATGCGTGTATCCAAATACTTTCTTGTACCCGGGACTGTTATAAAGCCGCCTGCCCTGCGCGTCGACTACAGAAATCAGATCTTCCGCATTCTCACTGATCAGGCGGTACAGCTCCTCGCGCTCGCTGAGTTGGCGGCGGATGCGCTGAATCTGGACTTGCTGGTAGATCGTGTAAAGGTCGAACAGGAATACCAGGCCCACCAGACCGCGCACAGATTGGCGGAGAGAGAATGAAAAATTAGGATCAGACTGATCAAACAGGTAGGAGAAGGAGGCCATGCCTGCCGTCAGCAGCAAGGTCACTACAATGGCCGAGGCCCACAGCCACCATTGACGCCGGTCGACCTGACCGCTGCGTGGCCAAAGGGACTGTTCCGGGGATGCAGGGTTCGGATGCGCCTTGCCGAAGGACATGACCATACTATAAAAACAATAGGCGCGTAAAAGGGCAATAGTACTGCCTGTCTATGTGCTCAACAGCCAAAGGCGGATTCGCCCGCCCAGATGGGGGCTGCCATCTTCCGAAAACAACTGGGGTTCAATAAAGCGTTGTGCAGCGCCTCGACGACTGCGATACGATACGCACTTCGCGTCGGATATGACACGCGAATGGAGTCTCAACCTGGAGTGCAACCCATGAAAGACAAGTCTATTGATCCGGCCAAAGACAATCATTCGCGTACAGACTCGCGGGGCAGGCGGCGTTTTCTCGCCGCCACTACAGCCGCAATGGCCGCTACCGTTGCGGGAGGCCTGACCGATCTTTGGGGGGATGAAGGTCGCGAACCCGGCTCACCGCTGCGTCCTTACGGCGAACGATCGCCCTTTGAAAAAGTGGCGCGCAGAAATTCGCGATCCGGGCAAATGTCCGGAACGGGCTCCTCACTCACCCCCCTGGAGAGCCTCTACGGAATCATTACGCCTTCCGCTTTGCACTATGAAAGGCACCATTCGGGCGTTCCAATAATCGACCCGGAAAAACACGAGTTGCTGCTGCACGGATTGGTGGAGAAGCCTCTCGTTTTCAAAATGGAAGAGATAAAACGATTTCCATCGGTTTCGCACATCTATTTTCTGGAATGTTCCGGCAGCGGCGCCGGCGAATATCAGGGAGAACCTGCGCCGACTCCGCAGCAAACCGCGGGCCTCTTTAGCTGCAGCGAGTGGACAGGCGTGCCGCTTTCCGCTCTCTTGAGAGAAGCCGGCGTGAAGCCGTCCGCCAAATGGGTACTTGCGGAAGGAGGCGATGCCAGCCGGAATGCGCGCAGTATTCCGCTCGAGAAAGCCATGGACGATGTAATCGTTGCCTACGGTCAGAACGGCGAAGCGGTGCGACCCGAGCAGGGCTATCCGATCCGGCTCATCGTGCCCGGATGGGAAGGAAATATTAATACCAAGTGGCTGCAGCGGTTGCACGTTCTCGATCAACCGTCCATGACGCGCGATGAGGCCGCCGATTACGACGATTTGCTGGCAAATGGAAAATCGTACCGTTTCAGTTTCGTGATGGAAGCGAAATCCATCGTTACGCGTCCGGCGGGAGGGCAGCATCTTGCCGGGCCTGGTGTTTACGAGATCACCGGCCTGGCGTGGTCTGGCCGGGCACGCGTTGCTACCGTGGAAGTCTCCACCGATGGCGGAAAAAATTGGCGGAAAGCGGAATTGCAGCAGCCGGTTTTGAAAAATGCGGCGGTTCGATTCCGCATGCCGTGGAATTGGGACGGGAATGAGGCGGTCATCGGCTCGCGCTGCACAGACGAATCAGGATATGTGCAACCAACGCACGAACAGCTCGTGGCAGCGCGCGGGACCCACGCGCGATTTCACTATAACGGAATCAAGTGGTGGCGGTTGCAGAAGAGCGGTGAGCTGACCAATGCCTAGAAAAATGTTTAGAAAAATATTTTTGGTGGCGCTGTGTTTCGTAGTTTGCGGCGCGCTCCACGCGCAGACAGGTTCCGATAAGCAAGCCGGATTGGGTCGGCCCGCAAGTGCCGAAGAAGTGAAGCAGCGCGACGTTACAACGCTTCCGAACGGCGCTGGTCTTCCGGACGGAAAGGGCACCGCGGCGCAAGGTGAGACGGTCTATCGAGACAAATGCGCCGCTTGCCATGGTCCGAATGGTGAGGGGAGTCCGCAAGGCACACAACTTGTCGGGGGCGTGGGCTCTCTCGCGAGCGATAATCCCGTCAGAACGGTCGGTAGCTATTGGCCGTACGCCACCAGCGTGTGGGACTACATCCATCGAGCGATGCCTCTCAACCAACCCGGCAGTTTGTCGGCGGATGATACTTATGCGGTCACGGCATTCCTACTGAATCGGAATAAGATCATCGAGGCGAGTGAGGTCATGGATAAGGAGAGTCTGCCGAAAGTACGCATGCCCAATCGAGATGGATTCATTCCCGATGCGCGGCCGGATGTTGGGAAGGGCTCCTTGTCTACAGGCAATGGAAAAAACAAAAAATCTCAGGCGCGTTGAACTACGCAGTAATTAATAATAATTCTTCCTCGATTGATCACTCACTTCACGTTCTTGCGCAGCCAGTCATCGATGTATTTGATGACTTCATCGCTGTTCTTGTCGAGAAACATTTCATGCATGTTGCCGTGGATTCCGGCGTCTTCCAGGCGGATAAATTCGTCTTTCACGCCTGCTTGATTGAGCCACTTGGGAATGCAGACGTCAAAAACGCGATGATAGGTGCCTTCGGCCGAGATGGAAAGGATGCGAATATTCTGCATGCCGGTGAGTTTGTGGACGGGCTCCTTCTGCAAATAGCAAGGAACTTCGTCCGGCCGTTCCGATTTTTCTTCCAGGTAAGTTTTGAAATCGTCGGGGCTGTTGACCGGCGGATCGTAGTGCATCGGCATGTTGGTGATGCCCCACGCATTTCCAATTTTGCCGGTGTACGCCACCTTGGCGGTATCCACGACACCGATTTGCGGGCCGCCGGGTTCGATAGCTACCATGCCAGCGACCAGCTTGGGACGCTGATCGGCGACATTGAAGCCGATTCCGCCGCCTTGAGAATGGGTAATCAGGATCACCGGACTCCCAATCTCATCGAGCAGTGCGACGCCTGCGGGCACGGCCAACTCGGCCTGTCCGGAAACAAATTGCATCTGGCCCTTGATAAAATTATCGAAGACCGGATCGCCCATCTGTCCCTTTTTCGGAGAGTCGCTGGGCCATTGCGTATACAGTTTTTTGCGCGGGAATTCGCCGCCCGAGGGGACAGGAGCGGTCCAGATTTGTTCCAGATCTAATGCCGTGCGGATACCCAATTTGCCGTCGACATCGGGTACGTAGGGCGAGCGTCCGCGCGCCGGGTAGTCCACCATGTAAACGACGTATCCCTGCGAGATCAGGTAATACGCCCAACCCGGCCGCCCATCCGGCGTTTGGCGCCAGACTGTTCCACTCTGCCCATTTCCGTGAAAGAAAACAATCGGATACTTTTGCCGAATCTGTTTTGGCACCATGATTTCAACGTACAACGCGCCATGCATGACTTCTTTTCCGGCGGCACCCGTATATTCGCCGCCAACGTAGAAAAAGCCTTCCCGCCCGAGATTTTCGGTGGAAAATGTGGGGATCTTCGAAAAAGGTGGCATAGCTCCGGAGGGTTTATCCTGCTGCGCACGGACGTCGTGAGGCACGACGATGAGGACGACGCACAGTCCCATAATTCCTACCGCCAATGCCGCTTTCAAGGTCCTGGAATTCATGGAGTCACTCTCCCTCGATTTTTTTCGGGCTCAGCGGGTCTCTTCAACCACTCCCCAATCCAATCCCCAGAAATTGTCGCAATCCATAAATTCAACGCCTATTCGGATACCGCCGCTCTCCGCGGAGCGCTGCCAGGCCACCTGCCCCAGAACCCGTTGGCCCGTGTCCAAACGCACCAATTGGATGGGTTCGCCGGGTTTCGCGGAATGGCCGCAGCGCAGGGAGGCCCCGTGGCGGCTCAACAATACGGTTTGCGTTTCTTCTTCCCAGGCGCTGCCAAGTTTGTCACAAGAAAGTCGCACGGGAATGGATGCCACTTTTCGGGGACTGCGCCGCAGGTAGCTGCCCACTTCGTTGGCCCAAAGAATGATGTGTAGAAGGCGAGCTCGCTCCAGGTTGTCGAGGTCCTTTGTCGTATGCTCGATCTCATCCGCTTGCCGCGAACTCTGATTGATGAAGCGGCGCACCGACTCCGCGTCTGGAATGCTAAGGCGATGCGCCTTTTGCATTTCGTCGTACCGCTCAAGCTGAGCGTAGCAATGCGAGATAAAATGCGCGCGGCAAAGCGATTCTCCATCAAGCACCGCAGCGATAGCCCGGTCGCATCCCGTGACGCCACAGCGTTCGACATTCGTCATGCTTGGAACACCCATTTGCTCCGCGGATAGGATTAAGCGAAACCTGTGTGCAGGACCATAGGCCAACCCTGCCCACGGTGTCAAGCTTCGCACTTGTGAGGTTCCGGAAGAGACACCATGTCCTGAGGGCATTTCCCGCAGGCAGTTACATTTTGCCGGGGAAATACTCTCAGGATGGGTGATTAGAATCCGACTTTGGAGTTACAAATAATTTAAGGCCGGTTTACGTTAGGCGTGAGCTGTTCTCGACCTGTCGCTATAGCTTTGTAGGTACGTTGAAGCGAGTTGGGCGCGGGACGATTCGGTTACCGGGGACCCTTCGAATTCGCGTATTTCGTCAATTTTGTATGGCTTCTCCTTGCCACAAGCCGCGCACCGAAGATGAAAAACCTGGCATTTTTGATGTCTTCCAGGCGTCTTTTCGTGGCCCGGACCTTCAGCCTCAATGCTGGCTACGAGCGGAGAGATGGGAATCGGATTCTTGCAATGAAGACAAACGACACCACGGTATGATTGCTGCAGTTGCTCTTGAGTCATGCTGCGCCTCGCTTGTAGTTAGATGCGTATTGAGAAGTGGATGCTACATCGGATTGGACACCTCGTCCAGTTGGAACAATGCATGGCACTATCCCTAGTGTTTATAATGAGTTAGCTCTTTGTGCGCCCCCGCAATTCACAATTTTTCCACAGAGAACGTTTTGGCGGCAGATGTCACCGTGAGGAAGCTCCAGGGGCGACTTTTACATAAAAGATCCCGTCTTCGAGGGCGCAAAAAGGTTGGCGTGATGTGTTCCAATTGGACGATCACCTGCCCGAATTTCCTGTGGCACGGCGCACACTCTCATGCGACGCACATCGCCGCGCTCTTTCGAAACGTCGGCAAGATAAGTTAGATAGGAAATAGGCTAAACCCCGCTTTCTACACGCCAGGAACGATTGAACAGTGCCGAGGCGCGTGTTAGCCTACGCCAAGCTGAGCTCTGCACGCATTTTCAAGGCGAATGGCCCATGGCAACTCCCGCACGACATTTCGACGCGGTGGCGGACGAAGAGCGCCTGCTCGACGTTGTGCGCGGGCTCGTCTGCGAGCTGGGTCACCAAACGGCGCTCGCGTAAGTCGTTCCGGCGGCGCATCTGGAGCGTGAATTGGGCCTGGGCAGCCTGGAACGTGTCGAATTGTTGCTGCGTATCGAACAGGCTTTTGGCGCACGCCTCGACGACCGCGTTCTGGCGGAGGCTGACACTGTACAGGATTTAATCTCCGCGCTAAGTGCTGCGGATGGTTCGCTAGTCAGCGAACCAAGGAGGAGCGTCGCAGCGCGCGTTCCTGAGATTCTCTCGAACGGAATTGCCGAAGGACTTCCCACCGCGGAAACTTTTCAAAACGTGTTGCGCTATCGAGGGCGGGTAGACACTGCCAAAACGCATCTGATATTTTTTGAGGATGAAGGTGAAAGCCCGGCGCTGACGTTCGGAGAGCTT
>JAOAPW010000124.1 GCA_025463105.1 Candidatus Acidiferrum typicum
TGAACCTGAATTTCCCGCAATTCTCGGAAGCCAGGGAGTTGGAATCGTGGAAGCGATCGGGCCTGAGGTTAACATCCGAGTAGGAGACCGCGTTGCTTTCTGGGGGAATTCGTACGCCACACATGCCGTGCTCCCGTCCGTGAGACTGATCGCTATACCGGATGGACTCAGTTTCGAACAAGCAGCGGCAGGAATGAACCAGGGATTTCTCGCGTACGCGTTCACGCATTTTGCCTATCCCGTCAAGCCGGGAGACTGGTGCCTGATTCAGGCGGCGGCCGGAGGAATTGGTCTGCTGCTGTGCCAGATGGCGAAGATTCGTGGCGGGCGAGTTATTGGTGTCACCTCCACGAAAGAAAAAGCAAAATTTGTAAGCCAAGCCGGCGCCGATGAGGTCATCATTTCGAAACAATCCGATATCGCCAGCGAAGCGAGACGCATAACGGGCGGCCGGGGAGTCAGCGTCGTGTATGACGGCGTAGGGAAAGATACGTTTGAGGCGAATCTTGATAGCCTTGCCCCCGCGGGCTATCTCGTCATCTACGGACAATCCAGCGGGTACGTGCCTCCCGTCGACTTGATGGCACTCCAGGAAAAGGGATCATTATTTGTGACGCGCACGAACGGGCTCCCCTACGTCAAGGAGTATCCGCTCTACCTCCAGCAGCTTGTACCCTGGATCGAACAAGCAAAACTTTCTATCCGAATCGATCGCACGTATCCGCTGGCAGACGCCGCTCAAGCGCATGCGGCGTTCGAACGACGAGAGATCAGTGGTCGCGCGCTGCTGATTCCATAGCAAGAGAAATCAGGAATTTCGCGGCATCTATACACCAGGAGTGTCCCGGGCAATCGAATTTCTTCCACGCCGGAAGAAGCGAAAGCTCGGCAAACAAGTTACTTACAAAATTCATTGTGTTTGACGCCGTGTCGGCGTGAACACGAGTGCGGCAGCGCGGACACTCCCTTTCCGCGCGAACCGAGGGGTATGTTCGCCTTCAGTCGCCCGGACGTTTACTCAAAGACTCCCGCCTGTGTGCAACTGTTATCTGAACAAGGTACTCTAATCAGTGAGGACCATCATTCATGTTTTATAACCTTGTCTTCCTATCGGGAGTTTTGGCAATAATCGCAGGGCTTTCTTTAGCTTTTCTTTCGCAACGGTATTGGTTTGCGCGCGCATGGAGATTCGCGGGGCGCATTCAGCAGCCGTCATTGCGTTCAGGAATGCGCGCCGCATTGCTCTCGCTCCTGGTAATTATCGCTTTGATTGCCGCGAGCGCAATCGTGGGTAACTGGCGCGGAACCATTTCACCAGGGCATTGGTGGGCGCCGGTGTTGGGACTGTGGCTGTCGAGCTCGATCTTTTCCTATCTATTCATCAAGTTGATTGCCGGCGCGGATTGGTTGTGGAGGCGACTGCGCTCTGCCTTTTCGTCCGCATCTCCTGCTTCGAGTGCCTCTTCCATTGGAACGGAAACGGTAAATCATTCCCGCCGCTACTTTTTTCAAGCAGCAGGAGTCTTCGCGGGCGCTGTACCTTTTGTGAGTGCCACGTATGGCTTTATCGGCGAACGGCTGCGATTCGAGGTTCGCGAGGTCGAGATTCCCATCGCGAATCTGCCACCCGCACTCGATGGCTTGCGCATCACGCAGTTGAGCGATATTCACATCGGCTCTTACATGCCTGTCGCGCAAGTGCGCCGCGCGGTGGGCATGGCAAATGAACTGCGCGGCGATCTAGCGGTGGTCACCGGAGATTTTGTCACGGGGAGAACCGATCCGCTCGAGGATTGCATCACTGAACTATCACGTCTGCGCGCCCCCCTGGGCGTTTGGGGATGCAACGGCAATCACGAAATCTATGCTCGCGCCGAAACAGAGGCTGCCGCTTTATTTAATCGTTTTGGAATGAAGTTGCTTCGCCACGAAAATGCCGAGCTGACGTGGAAGGGAAGCGCGCTTAATCTGATTGGGGTGGACTATCAACGGGATCGCACGCGGGACGGCAGCCGGGCGCCGATGCTCGTCGGCGTCGAGCCGCTGGTTCGCCGCGATGTTCCCAATATTTTACTGTCGCACAATCCCAATTCTTTTCCGCGCGCCGCTGAGTTGGGTATCGAGTTGAGTCTCGCGGGACATACGCACGGCGGCCAGGTGCGCGTCGAAATCCTCGATCATCGTTGGAGCCCTGCGCAATTTTACACTCCTTACGTCGCGGGCCTCTACCGGCGGCCTCTTCTGAATTCGTCACTGCTCGCTGAAGCTGACGTTGCAGCTCTGCAGCATGCGTCCAGCTCTATTTACGTCAATCGCGGCCTCGGCACAATCGGCGCTCCGGTTCGACTGGGAGTTCCGCCTGAAATTACGCTGCTGACACTTCGCCGCGCATAAATCAATCGCTCATCTTTGAAAGTCTCACGCGAAAAGACGCCCGGGAACGCCAATCTCCCGATTGGCGTCTTGTTGTTCGCCAATCGTCACACGCCAATCGGGAGATTGGCGTTCGCGGGTTGCTGTGAGTGCACAGCGGTGCGATAATTTGCATCGCGAGAGACGTCCCGCGGGCGGGATTTCTTCAGGGGGAAGTTATGGGAGTTCGAGACGCTTGGATTGAGAAGCGATTGCTGGAGACGGCTGCGGCGAATGGGTCGCGCAACGTTTCGCAAATGCATTATGCGCGCAAGGGCGTAATCACGGAGGAGATGACCTTCGTTGCGCTGCGCGAAAAGATCGAGCCTGAACTGGTGCGCAGCGAAATCGCGCGAGGCCGCGCCATCATTCCCGCAAACATCCATCACAAGTCGCTCGAGCCCATGGGCATCGGCGTGGCCTTCAAGTGCAAGATCAACTCGAACATCGGAAATTCCGCGACCACATCGAACATCGACGAAGAGCTGAAGAAGCTTCACCATTCGGTTCACTATGGCGCCGACACGGTGATGGATCTCTCGACCGGCGGCGATATTCCCACGATTCGCAAGGCGATCATCGAGGCTTCTCCGGTGCCGATTGGCACTGTACCGATTTACGAAGCGCTCTCGCGCGTGAAGCGCAATGAAGATTTGACGATTGGCATCATGCTGGAAGTGATCGAAGAGCAGGCCGAGCAGGGCGTCGACTACATGACGATTCATGCCGGGGTGCTGCGCGAATTCGTGCCGCTGGTGCGCAATCGCATTACGGGAATCGTGAGCCGCGGCGGAGCGCTCTTGGCGCAATGGATGAACGCGCACAAAAAAGAAAATTTCCTGTACGAGCATTTCGACGACATCTGCAAAATCTTCAAGAAGCATGACGTGAGTTTTTCGCTGGGCGATGGATTGCGCCCCGGATGTCTCGCGGATGCGAGCGACGCCGCGCAGTTTGCGGAGCTGAAAGTGCTGGGCGAACTGACGACGAAAGCGTGGGAACACGACATTCAGGTGATGATCGAAGGTCCCGGGCACATTCCGATGGACCAGATCGAGATGCAGGTAAAAAAGGAAATGGAATTGTGTCACGAAGCGCCGTTTTACACGCTGGGCCCGCTGGTCATCGATATCGCTCCGGGCTACGACCACATCACGAGCGC
>JAOAPW010000130.1 GCA_025463105.1 Candidatus Acidiferrum typicum
GTCCGGATTGTCGAGGACCTTCACCATAATCTTCGCGACCAGCGCAGCCCCCGAGAAGCCCGCTACCGATGCCTATGCCAGTACCGTGAGAAACCACAGCCGCGAATGCGTAGTCTGCAGAAATCCAACGCCGCCAAACCACGCCAGGAAAATCATCAGCGATGCGGAGTTAAACAGCGGAAAATGCGTCGCGCCATGGCGAATTTCTCCCCGCGCGGGAGATCCTGAGTGCGGCGCGCCAGAATGTCCACCTTGCACGTGGATGTGCCACTTCACCGGCAAGTGCAAGTGCACTGCACCCGACAGAAACGACACCAGACTCAGTACAAGTCCGACGCCGAAACATCCCAGGTAGAAGGCCCGCCAATTCATGCGACCTCCCTCCATCCTTGCTCGAACGAAACTGACCTTACGCCCTTGAGAATCCGGACTGCATCAGGAGTCTGCTTTTTCCTGTCGCGCTGGTCGCAGCACGCCTTCCAGTCGATCCAGCAGTCCCGGCGTCCGTAGTATTTCCCGTAACAGAAGCAATGGGCGCCGCGAATCATTCACTTCCGCAACAGCCAGCAAACCAGCGCTCAATTCCGGATCGGACTGAAACCGCTCGGCGCCCGTCAGCAGCCAGGAATCCAGCGTCGCCTCCCGCACACGCAATTCAGAAATCAATTCGGTGTGATATCCCTCGGGATCGTTCACAAGAAAGCCGGGATAAACACCGAAAAACTTTGCGAGCAGAGTGCGGCTGGTGTGCGTCAAGTGCGGCCGCCCCCCGCTTTCAATCTGCGACAAGTACGATTGGCTGATCGCTTTGCCGAACTGTTTGCGCATCGCTCGCGAGACTTCCTGCTGCGTCATGGGACGGCCCAAGCCGCGCAGCGAGCCCTCAATGGCGCGCAGGTTGTGAATTTTGTCCGCCAGAGTCATCGTCTCACGATAATTACATTCAGTAATATCTGTATCTCATATTGCAATATTTTGTGTCAAGCAAAATCGGAGAGATGCGGACATGGTGCCGCAAGTTACAATAAATCAGCTATTTAGTGGATTAATCGCTCTTGCGTTCAGATTGCAGGTCAATGCCCAGCTGCTGGCATTTCTTATACAGATGGCTGCGCTCCAAGCCCAAAGCGCGCGCTACATTGGTCATGTGGTGATGATGGCGGCGCAATTCGGCGAGCAACACTTCCCGCTCGAAGGATTCGATGCGGTGCGCCAGCGTGCCGTTTTCAACTGTATTTGACGGCTCTCCATTTCGAGATGCCGGCAATGCCAAATTCACTTCGTCGGCTGCGATGGTTTCGGCGTTTGAGAGCAACAGAACACGCTCGACAACATTGCGCAACTCGCGCACATTTCCCGGCCACGAATAGCGCTTCAGAATTTCCAACGCCTCCGCTGAAAAATGTTTTTCTTTCCAATTATTCTGCGCCGCCACCTGCTCGGAGAAATACTCCGCCAAAACGGGAACCTCTTCGGCGCGTTCCCGCAGCGGAGGCAACACAATCGGAAAAACATAGACACGATGAAACAAGTCCGCGCGGAAAGTTCCCTGCCGGACGAGCTCCTCCAGATTGCGGTGCGTTGCGACAACCACGCGGGCGTCCACGGGAATGGGCTTGTCGCCGCCCACGCGCTCGATTTCGCCTTCTTCCAGGACGCGCAATAGTTTCGCCTGCATGGCCAGCGGCATGTCACCGATCTCGTCCAGGAACAGCGTGCCGCCTCCGGCCTGCTCGAACTTGCCGATGTGCCGGCCGGTCGCACCCGTGAAGGAGCCTTTTTCATGGCCGAATAGCTCTGACTCGATTAGCTCGCCCGGTACCGCGGCGCAATTCAGCGTCACGAACGGCCCAGCGCGGCGCGCGCTCTTCTGGTGAATGGTTCGCGCGATGAGTTCCTTGCCCGTGCCGGTTTCGCCTTGTATAGCAACGCGCGTTTCACTCGCGGCGACTCGGTCCACCTGTGCAAGCATCCGCTCCATCACTGGCCCTGCCCAAATCACATCATGCTTGCCAAGACGACGTCGCAAGTCGCGATTTTCCTCTTCCAGGTGACGCAACCGCAGAACATTTTCGGTCGTGACCAGAAGTTTTTCAGTCGATAGCGGCTTCTCCAGAAAATCGACAGCGCCGAGGCGCGTGGCTCGCACCGCCAACTCGACGCTGGCCTGCCCGGAAATCATCACCACCGGAGTCGTCGTGCCCGCAGCCTTCAAATCTTCCAACAACGAGATGCCGTCCTTGCCGGGCATTACCACATCCGAGAAAATCACATCGAATCGCTCCACGCGAAGCAGTTCCAACGCTCGAATGGCGCTGTCGCAAACCGTGGCCTCATAACCGGCAAGGCGAAAGGCGCGTGAAAGCGAGGCGAGAGTGTTGGGATCGTCGTCGATGAGCAGGAGATGTGGTTTCGGAGCTGTCATGGTTCGGCCGCGCCGCTACGCGGCACTGGTGACGGCCAGATCCTCGGGTACAGATCGGGGATGATAGTTTGGCGACTCCGGATGATTGATGGGCAGCTCGATTCGGAACGTCGCGCCTGCGCCCGGCGCCGATTCTACGGCAATTTTTCCGCCGTGATCGCTCACCACCGATTGAACAATTGCCAGGCCAAGACCCGTGCCGTGCTGCTTGCTCGTGTAATACGGAGTGAAGAGCCGCGCGCATTCTTCCGGCGTCAAACCAGCTCCAGTGTCGCTAACGTCGAGGCACACGGAGCCGTCGTATTGCGACGTCCGCACGGTCAAGGTTCCGCCGGCGGGCATGGCATCCAAAGAATTAAGCACCAGATTTTCCAGCGCCCGGCGCAGCAGGACCGGGTCGGCCTGCGGACGCACCAGACCTTCGTCCAGATACAGCTCCGGCGTGATCGGCGGGCGTCCCACGGCGCACAATTGGGGCTCAAACAGTTTCACGACGCTGCGGACGGATTCGTTCAAATCCACCGGCTCGAATTCCGGTGCGGGCATTTTGGCAAAATCGCTGAAGCGGCTGACGATTGTTTTTAAATTTTCAAGCTCCGCGCGCATCGTTGCGGTGGACTCGAAAAATACTTCGTCGAATTGCTCGGAAGTTTGCTCGCGCGCGCGTTGCAGATTTTCAACAGTCAATTGCAGTGGGAACAGCGGATTTTTTAATTCATGGGCGAGCCGCCGCGCCAGTTCGCGCCACGCGGCCACGCGTTCAGTCTGAACAAGCCGCTCGCGCTGCTCGGACAATTGCCGGGTCATTTCGTTGAAGGCCTCCGCAAGCTGGCCGATTTCGTCGCGCGAATGCACTTCGACGCGCGCTTCCCAATGTCCCGCGGTAACCTCGCGCGCACCCCTGGCAAGTTGTTCGATCGGGCGCGTGACGCGCGCTGAAATCCACCAGCCGAGAACCAACCCGGCGAGTATCACGCCGCCCGCGACCAGCAATGCCAGCCCGCGAATAAAATTCAGCATTTGAATCAGGTCCTGCCGCGAGCTTCCCACCAGCAGAACTCCAAGCAAGTCTCCCCCGCGTCCAATCAAAGGAAGCGCGTTGAACGATTCCGAGGTCGCGGCGCGACCCGTGCCCGACTCAATCGTTTTTTGCAACTCGCGATGGCTGCTTTGCACTTCCGTGATCAGCGGCACGAACAGTTCAGCCTGCGCCACCTGGCCATGCTGATCGGTGAGTTCCGAGGCCACGAATCCCTGCTCGAGATTTCGATAAAGAACCACGCGCATGCTCTCGGGCAACACCAGTGTCGCCAGAAAATCCTGATTGAGCCGCTGGCCGCCGATCAGGTAAAAATGTTTTTCGCCCACACGAACCGTGCGTACGGCAAGCACACCGAGATCAACACCATCCTGCATGTCCACGCGGCTCAGGAAGGCGCCCTGCGAATTCCAATCTTTTTCAGCGGTGACCCAGTCGTTTTTATATCCGAAGCGCGCCGGCCATTCGGCGGAAGAAATCAGCGTGCCGTCATCGGCAACGATGTCAAAAAAATCGAGCTGCTGCGATTGGGCGATGGCGTGCGCGTCGTTGTAATACTGCGAGACGTCGGCCTGCGGGCGATTCAAGTCAATCGCCATGCGAACGGTCGCTTCGGCGTCGGCAATTCCCTGCACGCGATGTGCAACTTCCTCGCCGCGCTGCGCATATTCCCTGCGGAACTGCGCTACCAACGCATCGGACCGCTGGCGGGCAAATAATTCAAATTCCCGCCGCGTGTAGGACGACACACCCCAACCCACCAGCGTCACGGCCGTAATAATCGTCACCGTAAACAGTGCCAGCAGCTTGGTGCGAAAACTCATGGCGTAATTCCTCCGGGCGCGGGCACCGGCGCTGTCGCAAGCCAAACGTCCTCCAGCCGCCAGCCGCCCCAACGCGGCGGCATCCAATCGCGCACTTGCGGACCGACGCCATAACTTTCCGACACATGGACGAGCGGAATGATGCGGTACGCGTCAATCGGCGCGCGTTCCGCTGCGTATTCTTGCTCCGGAGTTTCCAACACGATGCTCGGTTCTCCAAATGAAGCCAGCAATGCGGGAAGCGCCACGGCAATATCCGGCGAATCAATTCGCTGGCGCATCAGCCGCATGTCGGCAGCGGAAAGTTTCGTTGCGCTGCCCGTAATCTGCCCCGAAAGCTGCACGGCGATTCCCGCTTCTTTCAAATTGACGGCCACGCGCTCAGCCACAGCGCGCAATTCCACATCGGCGGAATCATAGACCAGCACGAGCGGCGTTGAACGAGAAAAATCGCGCCGGGTTGCGGTAAGCATCTGTTTTGAGTGCGTAAGATCCATCGCGGAGGGGAACAGAAACGCGTATCCCGAAAGCCAATTCGGCAGCAGGCTGGCGGCCTGAGCGCCCTGGCGCTGCAAAACCACATCCGCAATGGAAGCTCGCTCGATCGCTGCTGAAATTGCTTCACGGATGCGCGCATCCTGAACCGCAGGACGTGCCATATCAAACCGGAGCGCGAAAAAATCTACAGGATCGCTGGAAGTAGTTCGCACGCCCCGCTGCGCGATGTGGCGTACTTGCGACGCTTGTAGCTCAACTACCTCGGCTTGCCCGAACTCGATTGCATTTGCCTGCTGTTGGGGATCCGCGTCCATGGTGAGTTCGATTTTGTCCACGAATGGGCGTCCCGCCCAGCACATTTCATTGGCAAGAAAAACAATTTTGGACGCGGAATCAGCGGGCCACGCTGCAACGCGAAACGGCCCAGTGCCGGTGAGCGAACCGTCGTCCGCTGTGTGAAAAATGAAGTAGCGGCCAGCGGCGAGTTGCGAGGGGAATTCCGGCAACGAATGATCCGCCTGAATCACGACGGAATCCGAAATTGCGCTAACGTCAAATTCGTTGCCAAGCAATTGCTGGAGCGCCATCGCGGCTGTTTCCGGTGTAAGTGGCGAGCCGTCACTGAATTTCACGCCCTCGCGCAGGCGGAATTGCCAGCGCTTCAAGTTATCGTCGTGTTGCCATGAAACAGCCAGCATGGGTTGCGGCAAACCGTGATCGTCAAAACGCACCATGCGATCGAATATAAGTGAGGCCAGCCTTTCCGTGGCCATGGCGCGCAGAGAATCGGAGGGCCATTGCCGCGGATCAACAGTCGCAACATGTTCGCTTATCTGCACGCGCAGGACGCCGCCAAATTTGGGTGACGTGGAAGCAGCAGCGCCACTAGCGATCGCCAACATTGTGACCGCGGTCAGGATGACTCGCGCGGTCAGCGATATCGGGGCAATCGCTTTACTGCCCCGCGCATGCAATTGATATGCGATAAGCCTCATAATTTCCTGTTTGAAGATTCCGAACAATCGCTCTTGGCGTGGCTCCCGCGAATTGCAGGGCGATCACCGGCCCGGGAAGGTGCAGAAAATCGCTCAGCCGTTTTTCCACAATGATGCCGTTCACAACTGTCGACTCGAAAAGCTCGATCGTGTCGGCTTCGGTGTAGTCCCCTGTGCCTGCGGCAAGATAAATTTTCCCAGACCTGCAACTGCTTTGAACTGCGGTAATCTGGGTTCCTCTCTCAACATGCGAGGGCCCGGGCACTGCCAGCTCTGGTCTTTCGAAGACACGCCCGGATGATGGCGACTCTTCGAGGTGATGGCACTCGATGAATGCGCGCGCATCGGCGTCGATATGGCAGACTTGTGGCCCGGATTTGAAGGTAACTCTATCATCAGTCTGCTCTAACCTACCTTCGGGATCACGTGTAAAACTCGGATCAATGGGGACTGGAACAACCGAGACTTCGTCGCTTCTAATGTTGCGGATTTGTAGTCCACCTGGCGTCAGCAAAACCACTAAGGCATCACCATTTGATGCCTTCGCGAGAATCACGTCCAGGATGCGCTGCGATCCTTCCCAGAATTTTTCGCTGCGGAGAGTCATCGGAATCACCGTGGAAACAATCCGGTCTTCCGAAAAGCGCGGAACCGTCAGTAACACTACCTGGGGAGCATCGCCGTGACTCACTTCCCCGACCCACAGAAAGTTTTTAATATTTTCCGAAAGTGTGACTCGCACATTGACCACATTCGCGCTATCCAATGGGGAGCGATCACTCTGAATTTGTAATTCATTTGTTAGCGTTTGTTCGACGACCAAAACTTCCTCCGCCGTCAGAGACGAAATATTCCTTATCTCAACCGAGACGTGATCGCGAGATGGCAAAGCCGCCGCGACCTTGCGCGCCAATTCGCGAGCAGAGTCTT
>JAOAPW010000139.1 GCA_025463105.1 Candidatus Acidiferrum typicum
CACGTCGAGGATTCCGACGTCGCACTCATGTCCAAGGAAATTCTCGGACAGCTTCGCGAAGAAATCGATCGATCGTTCAATGCGGAGTATTCGCGTGAAGAGAAACGTTAACCAGTTAATTTTTGCCGCAGGCGTGCTCGTGGTATGGCAAGGACTCGCGGTGCTGAAGCTGTGGCCCCCCTATGTGTTTCCTACGCCGCTCGGAGTGGCTGAAAGTTTCTGGGCCGGTGTCGCCGATCACAGCATCTTTATCGGCATCGCCGTCAGCTTGCGAAGAGTGGCTCTGGGATACGCCATCTCCGTTGTACTGGGTATCCTGTTGGGCGTGCTGCTTACGTGGAGCCGGTTCCTGCAGGACACGCTGGGCGGCGTGATTCTGAGTTTACAGAGTCTGCCCAGCATTTGTTGGGTGCCGCTGGCCCTGCTGTGGTTTGGGTTAAGCGAAACGGCAATCATATTCGTAACGGTCATGGGTTCCATGCTTGCGGTAACGCAGGCCACCAAGGCCGGCTTTGACAACGTGCCGCGCATTCTTTCCATGGCGGGCAGAAACCTGGGCGCGCGCGGGCCGCAATTGTTCTGGCATGTGATGCTCCCGGCGAGCCTGCCGTATTTGGTGGACGGGCTGAAGCAAGGCTGGGCATTCGCGTGGCGCTCGCTTATTCAGGGTGAAATGCTTTACGTCACGCTGGGACTCGGACAACTCCTGGTCGTGGGTCGAGATTTAAATGACATCAACCAGATCGTTGTGGTGATGGTTTTGATCTCCGGAATCGGATACGCGGTGGACGCCTTGCTGTTCCGGAAACTGGAGACGTCACTTCGTGACAAGTGGGGAACGGCAATCGCTTCTGCCTGAGGACGGACGTTCTGTGTGCTGCATCTCCCTCACAGTTCGCGGACAAAAATCCTGCCACGCTGTCATTTCCGACGTTCGCGCCGAAGCGAAGCGAAAGATCCCTCTTTCTCAGTCACCACACAGAGGGATTCCTCACTTCGTTCGGAATGACGAAGCCGCTCTTACTTTGTTTGGCTGGGTTTATTATCGCGAACGACGGCATTGCTCAAATCCGCCCCGTCCAGTTTGACATCCGTTAAATCAATTTCGCGGAAGCTGGCCAGCGCAAGATCCGAGCCGGAAAAATCCGCGCCGCGAAGATTGGCTTGCCGCAGAACGGTTCCGCGCAGAATTGTTTTGTGCAATTTGGCCGACCGCAAATCTCCGCGAAACAACTCGGTTCCACTCAAATCGGCTTCGCTCAGATCCGCGCCTTCCAGCTTGGTTTCCGTAAAATCGCAACTCCGCAGATCCGCCTTGCGCAGATCCGCTTTGCTCAAATCTGCGAAGCTGAGTTTGGCCCCGCGGAAGTCGGCGCCTCTCAAGCGGCATCCCACGAAAATCGCCCCGGTTAAATCGCGTTTCTTGAAATCCATCCGGGACAAATCGGCGCCCGACAAGTCGGCGCGTTCGCCGCCCGGATGCCCTTTATGATATTTCTCGTGCGCGTCCAGAATATCCTCTAGCTTCTTGCCATTGTGTCGAATGGTTGTCGCCTCTCTCAGTTCGCCCGCGCCACATTATAGGAGAAGCATCTATTCTACCGAAGTGCGCGAGCGGCGCAAACGGCAATCCGAGTCCGGTAGTGACTCATTTTTAAAGCAGGCGTGCCCTCTCCGTCCCGAAAAACTCGGGACGGAGAGGCCTCTACAAAACCATCATTGTTAGCGGCAGTTGTAGAGGCCGCCCGTTCTTGGCGGGCAGCTGTTCGTTCTTTCCAAAACCAAACTGAGTCACTACTCCCAGTCCAATCTGGTCGGGTCTGGGTTAGAGCATTGGGAGCCCGGGTTGA
Source organism: Candidatus Acidiferrum typicum (assembly GCA_025463105.1). Lineage (GTDB taxonomy): Bacteria > Acidobacteriota > Terriglobia > Acidiferrales > UBA7541 > Palsa-360. Next base: position 1,851 of record JAOAPW010000139.1, read on the forward strand.
AAGTGACGGGCGGGCAATCTATGATTTCTTTCAAAGTTCAGGAGGCCGCATGAATAACGCAGCTGTGATCGTAGCAACCTTGGAGCGCGCCCCGTCCCTCATCATTCCGCTCGTCGCGGAGGTCCCCGAGGCAATACTAAAGCGGCGCCCCAAACCCGGCAAATGGTCCGCGCATGAACACGCCTGTCACATTGCCACAATTCATCCCGTCTTGTCCGCACGGTTGGATTTGATGTTAACGGACCCCAAGCCGCGCATTACTCCCTATTTTCCAAGCGCCGATGAAGAAGAGGGAACCCTGCTCAAGGTGGATTTAGGCGAGGCGATGGAACGCTTCTCAAACGATCGGAGGCGGCTTGTTGAAAGGCTGAACACATTATCCCCGGACGACTGGCAGCGCACGGCCGAGCACGACGAATACACCCATTACTCAGTTTTCATCATGTTTCGGCATCTTGCGTTGCACGACATGTTTCACGCGTATCGCATAGAAGAACTGCTTTTAAAAAATGACTGGCAATGACCCTTTGTCAGTTGGGCACGAACCTGTGATAACTTGGGCGTTGTGATGATGGCAAGCAGAAAACGCGATCAAGTTCTACTCTTCTCTCCTTTTCTCCAGGTTTTATCCGTGTTTATCTGTGTGCATCCGTGGTTCCTCCCTTCGACGGCACACGCGCAGGAAAATGCGGCGCAGGAGGTTGCTGTAAATCTGGCCGAAGGGCGGGTCATCGTTTGCGCCGCCAAGGATGGAATTATCGTGGCGACGGCCGATACGCACAGCGAGCCCGGCTCGCGCCAACCTGTCGTCGTGGCGCTTTCCGCGCTTCGCGCGGGCGTTTTGCTGGGCGCGGTCGAATGGATTCAGCCTGAATCGCGTGATAAGCCCATTCGTCTCGATAGCGAGCTTGAGCGCATCGCCGCCGGAGCGCTGACCACTTCCGGCCGCCCAACCTATAGCAATGGCGCTACCGACATCGAATCGCTCGGTGTCGCTCTTCTCGAGCGTATCCGCGAGGTCGCCGGTCAGTTGCATCAGAAAATTAATATTGGCGAGGACGAACCTCTCATCCGCCTCGTGCTGGTCGATTACGTACCCGACTACGGCCCGGAGGCCTGGGCAATCGATTACCACATTCGCCAGGATTCGCTCGCCAATGATTACTGGAGAACGCGCGTCCTCCGCCCGAGTTACAACCAGCTTTATCCTCCAGAAAAAGGCCAGCCGCGCACACTCGTTGAAGTCCGCTATCCTCCTGCGAACCGCGCAACGGCGGAGCCGGAACTCCTCGACCTGCTGCGGCAGAATGATCCGCGCCTGGCGCGAATACGCACGGCGAATGACATTCTGGCAAAATCCGTGACGTTTGTTGCCGGAGGAGAAAGCCAAAAATCATTGGTTGCGAGCGATGCCGACTTTCTGCGCGCTGCGCTTCCGGCCGTGAACCCGCCGGAAACAAAATTGACGATGGCGCTGATCGATTTCGATAAGGGCTTTCGATGGTTGATCCAGCCGCCCGCATCCGCCGTTCCTGCTCCAGCGGATGAAAAGCCACGCGAGCCCGATGCTCCTTCCTTGCGACATAAACCTTCTAATTGATTGAAAGGAACAGATGCATGAGTTCGAGTCCATCGAAGTTGAAATCAAAGCAATCAGGCGTCACGATACGCCCGGTGGATGAACAGGACCTGCCGGCCGCGGACCGCATCATGCGTCTCGCGTTCGGCACATTTCTCGGCATGCCTGACCCGTTGAAATTCATGGGAGACGCCGACTACGCGCGAACGCGCTGGTTCGCCGATCCGTCCGCAGCGTTCGGCGCT
>JAOAPW010000142.1 GCA_025463105.1 Candidatus Acidiferrum typicum
TGGTTGTCGAGGCCGGAAGAATTGTCGAGCGCGGAACTCACAAATCGCTCTATGCGGCGGGCGGGCGCTACCGCGAACTCTACGACAAGCAACACGGCCTGGAGAGCAATCTGTTTTTGCCTTCAAGCGAAGGCGAGACGCCTGAGGCCGCGGAAACAGATCCCGCCGTCGCCCGCGATTCTGATCCCGATATGTTACGCCTGCTTCGAGATCGTCCTGCGTAGGCGTCATGCCCCCTCTTGGCACCTACGAAAAGGACTGGGCGGAATTTCGACGATGCAATAACGTGTGCCTTCTCGTGTTCCTTGGCTACTTGCCCGTAGTGGGAAGCGTGGCTTTCCTTTCTGAAATGCTGTTTCACTCGCATAGGGCCTTTTTTGTTGCCTTCTTGTTGTACGGAATCATCTTTGTTTGGGCTTCGGTCCGGGTTCGACTATTGAAGTGTCCACGCTGCAGGAAGGTGTTCTCGTTTTACTCTCCCCTTGGCCGGCGCTGCGTTCATTGCGGATTATCTCGGTATTCAGCATGATCTCATTTGTCTCCGTTGTGAGAAGTCATCATCGATGTTATTTTGTTGCGGTGCCCGCCGATTAAATCTCTAAACCGGAGCCAACTGAGAAATAAATTCCCGGGAGGATGAGTGTATGCGATCCGTTATGACGATTCGCGTGATGGCCATCGTATTTACCCTCGGCTTGGGGAGCGCCACGCTGCATGCGCAGTCCTGGCAGATGCCCAGCGATGCCGAGCGTTGCCCCTCGAAATGGGGAGCGAAGGACGAGCTTGGCTCCGGCAATCTGATGAAACCGGAGATGGTTCTGCGCGCGGCGAAATTAATTCATACCGGCGAAGTGTTCCAACTGGGTTTCGATCTTTCCGCGGATTTGCCGTTGATCGGCAGCCGGCGTTTCGATCTGCACATGAAGCGCGGCACCACGACGGCGCCGGGAACTCGCGGCGAGAATGAAGAAATTGTGATCACGGAGCTTGGCCAGGTCGGCACGCAATTCGACGGGTTCGCTCACCAGATGTATGGCGGCGAATATTACAATTGCATTACGAACGACGAAATGAATGCCGGGGGCGGCGGTGAACTCGCGGCCGGTGGACGGCAGGGATTTCCAAAACTGGGTGTTGAGCACGTTCCCGACATGATGACGCGCGGAGTATTGATCGATGTGGCTGGACTGAAAAATGTCGAAATGTTGCCCGAGATGTACGTCATCAGCGCCGACGATCTGCAGCAGGCACTCGCAAAAGAAAAGGTGACGCTGCAGCCCGGGGACGCGGTGATGATCAACACGGGATGGGGCAGGCTCTACAATGAAAAGGATAAGGCGCGCTACTTGCAGACTTCTCCCGGCATCGGAATTGGAGCAGGGGAGTGGTTAGTGAAGCAGAATCCAATGCTTGTCGGGGCGGATAACTGTTGCCTGGAAGTCAGGCCATATCCCGAGCAGAAAGTTAATTTGCCCATTCACGCGATGTTTCTGATCGTCAACGGCGTTCACATTGTTGAGAATTTAAGATTGGAGCATCTTGCTGCTGAGCATGCGTACGAGACTGCTTTCATTATGGAGATTTTGAAAATCAGGGGCGGCACAGGTTCGACGGTAGCGCCAATCGCGGTCCGCTGACGGCAATCGCAATCAGGCGCGCTTTCCTGCATTCGTAATTTCAAGTTCGGGATTCTCAGCAGATCTCTCCCGAAGTAGTGTGATAAATGCGGCGGACGAGCGAGGCAGCGTACGGTCGCGGCGATAGACGAGGCCCAGTTCGCGCCAGAGATCCACGTCCGCGATTGGAATCAACTTCACTTCACCGGCGCGAACTTCATTCCGCGCAAAACTTGCGCTGATCAGCGACACTCCCAGCCCTGCCGCGACGAAGCACTTGATCATTCCCACGCTGGTCAATTCCATCGTGATTTGCAGTTGCGGACGATAAGGGCGGAAATGTTTGTCCAGCAACTGGCGAGTAAAACCCGTTCGAGGAAAAATCAGCGGCTGCTCGGCAATATCCTTCATGCGGACCGTCTTGAGCTTAGCCAGCGGATTTCGCGGATTCACCATCAGCATCACGCGATCGCGGAAAATGGAATGGATTTTCAGGCTCGGGGATTTGGCAGGAAGCGTCACAATGCCAACGTCAACCGTTCCGTCCTCGACCTTTTGCAATACCTTGTGGCTGAAATTACGGTAAATGCTGATCTGCACCGATGGGTATAGCCGATGGTATTCGGCGAACAAGTCGGGGAGAACGTACAGGCAAGTCGCTTCGTTTGCTCCCAGAGCGAGAATCCCGCGGGGGGTGGTGGCCTTATCGGCTACGGCGCGTAAGGATTCGCCTCGTACGTTTACCAGGCGTACGGCGTATTCAAACAGCGTCTCTCCCGCGGAAGTGAGCCGAACGGATTTTCGGCCGCGGTCGAAGAGTTTTTCGCCGTACTCCTGTTCCAATTGGCGGACCTGGGCGCTGACCGCCGGTTGGGAGCGGAAAAGTTTTTGACCCGCACGTGAGAAACTGCCGAGCTTCGCGATCTCAATGAAGGTGGTAAGTTGATCGAAATCCATAATGTTGAGGGTGGATTATACCAGAAGGTGCGGGTCGAACCACAACCGATTCAAAATTCTGATGCTGTGGATAGAAAATGGCTTGCTGCCGCACGCGGGACAATTGAGCGCCAGCAGTGCTAATATGGACACATTCCGTACGCGTGACGGAAAGCGCCGATGAGGTGTATCAATTACTTACTCCCTCAGTTGGCGTAGCATTTTTTGGTCATGATAATTTGGATGTAGGGCCACTCGAAAAGGAGGCCGGGACGCCTGCGATCGGGACGTTTACGTACTTTGGCAGCGATGGAATGACTGCTGGCGGCTCCCCAGGACACTCGGACTGAGATACCGGCTAACATGAAGGAACTTTACCCATTTAAGGGTTTACCAGCGGCTCAGGGGCTGTACCGGCCAGAGCACGAGCATGACGCCTGCGGCATCGGATTCGTCGCGAATATCGAGGGACGAAAGTCGCACGATATTGTGCTGAAGGGCGTTCAGATTCTGGTCAACCTCGCTCATCGCGGAGCTTGCGGATGCGATCCGCAGACCGGCGACGGAGCGGGGATCCTGATCCAGATTCCTCACGCTTTTTTCGAGCGCGAGGCGTCGACCCTGGGATTTTCGCTTCCGGCGGCGGGAGAGTATGGCGTGGGTATGGTCTTTCTTCCCGTCGATCCTCACGACCGGCTACTCTGCGAAGGGATAATCGAGAAAGCTGCGCGTGAAGAGGGCCTCACGGTCCTTGGATGGCGCGACACGCCGATCAACGGCAATATGATTGGCCGGCTGGCCCGCAATTCGCAGCCGTACATCGAGCAGATTTTTATAAAAAACGCTCCAGGCATGGATCAGGATGCGCTCGAGCGCAAACTTTACATCGTGCGCAAACGGGCGGAAGCGATCGTGGCCGAAAGCGATTTAAAGGAGAAGGAATTCTTCTACATTCCATCTCTTTCCTCGCGCACGATTGTGTACAAGGGTTTGCTGCTTGCGCCTCAGATCACGGATTTTTACAAAGAGCTTCTCGATCCTGAATTGACCAGCGGTTTGTGCCTGGTTCACCAGCGCTTCTCCACGAATACTTTTCCGAGCTGGAAGCTCGCTCACCCGTACCGCTACATTTGCCATAACGGCGAAATCAACACGTTGCGCGGGAACATGAACTGGATGCACGCGCGGCAATCCGTCCTCGCTTCTCCTCTGTTTGGCGCGGACATCAAGAAATTGCTGCCAATCATCACGGCGGGCGGCAGCGACTCCGCGATGCTCGATAATGCGGTCGAGCTGCTTACGCTTTCCGGCAGGACTCTTCCGCACGTGATGTCCATGCTGATCCCGGAAGCCTGGGATCATGACGCCACCATGCCGGAGGACATCAAAGCGTTTTACGAATATCACGCCTCCTTGATGGAGCCGTGGGACGGTCCGGCTGCCGTGGCTTTCACCGATGGCCGAGTGATCGGCGCGAAGCTCGATCGCAATGGACTTCGCCCAGGCCGCTTCCTGCTCACGGCGGATGGCTTGGTCGTCATGGCCTCCGAAGCAGGCGTGTTGCCCATCAAGCCGGAAGACGTTCGGATGAAGGGCAGGCTCGCGCCCGGTCGCATGCTGCTGGTGGACACCGAACAAAAGCGTTTAATTACGGACGAAGAGGTCAAGAAACAGTTGGCCGCGCGGCAGCCGTATGCTCAATGGTTGAAGGACAATCAAATTACGCTCGATCATCTGCCCAGTCCGACACATGTGCAGTCCACGGATCATGAAACGATCCTGATGCGGCAACGCGCCTTCGGCTATACAGACGAAGACTTGAAAACGATTCTGTCTCCCTCGGCGCTGCTGGGCGAGGAACCGGTTGGCTCGATGGGGATCGACACTCCGCTGGCGTGTTTGTCTGACAAGCCGCAGCTCCTGTTCAATTATTTCAAGCAGACCTTCGCGCAGGTCACCAATCCCGCGATCGATTCGATTCGTGAGGGACTGGTGATGTCGCTCAACAGCTACATCGGAAGCGAAGGAAACATTCTCGACGAGACGCCAAAAAATTGTCACACGTTGAAGCTCCGCCATCCGGTGATCTCCAACTGGAGACTCGAAAAGCTGCGCCGCGTCAGTTGGGGAGATTTTCTCGCCGCCAGTCTGCCGATGTTGTTCCGTGTTAATGATGGCGAAGACCAGCTCGAAAAGGCCATCGAAACACTTTGCCGCAGCGCCTCCCAGGCAATCAAGTCCGGATACACGCTGCTGATTCTGTCCGATCGCGGCGTGGACGAGCGGTATGCGCCGATTCCGAGTTTGCTGGCGCTTTCCGCGGTGCACAATCATTTGATTCGCGAAAAGACGCGCAACCAGGTGGCTTTGATCGTTGAATCCGGCGAGCCGCGCGAAGTGATGCACTTTGCGCTGTTACTTGGCTACGGCGCGAGCGCCATAAATCCCTACCTCGCGATCGAAACTCTGGAGGATCGTCTTAGGGATGGCGCGTTCCCGCCGGAATACACCTGGGACAAGGTTTTCAAGAGCTACATGAAGGCAATCGACAAGGGCCTGCTGAAGACTTTCTCCAAGATGGGTATTTCGACGTTGCAGAGTTATCAGGGCGCGCAGATTTTTGAAGCCATCGGTTTGAGCCGCTCGCTCGTCGAGAAATATTTTACCGGCACGTCGTCGCGAATCGAAGGTATTGGCATGGAAGTGCTGGCTCGCGAAGCGCTCATGAAGCATCAGTTCGCGATGCAGCCGCCAAATGAATCTGACACGGAACTCCGCGTCGGCGGTGAATACCAATACCGCGTGCGCGGCGAGCGGCATCAGCTGAATCCGACGACGATCAGCAAATTGCAGCATGCGGTGCGCGAGTCGAAATTCGAGACCTTCCGCGAGTTCGCCGACATCGTGAATCAGCAGAACCGCGATCTTCAGATGCTGCGCGGAATGTTTGAGTTCAAATCCGCCGGACCAGCTGTTCCTCTGGAGGAAGTCGAGCCCGCCGCCGAAATCGTGAAACGCTTTGCGACCGGCGCCATGTCGTACGGCTCGATCAGCAAGGAAGCGCACGAAACTTTGGCGATTGCCATGAACCGTATCGGCGGGAAATCCAATACTGGCGAGGGTGGCGAGGATGAAGCCCGCTACATTCCCGATGCCAATGGCGATTTACGCCGCAGCGCGATTAAGCAGGTAGCCTCGGCGCGCTTTGGCGTTACCACCAATTACATGATCAATGCGGACGATCTGCAGATCAAAATCGCGCAGGGCGCCAAGCCGGGCGAGGGTGGACAATTGCCGGGCCATAAAGTGGACGATGTGATCGCACGCGTGCGCCATTCGATTCCGGGAGTAGGGCTGATTTCCCCGCCTCCACACCACGATATTTATTCGATCGAGGATTTGGCGCAGCTCATCTTCGATTTGAAGAACGTCAATCCCCAGGCGCGAATTTCGGTGAAGCTGGTCGCGGAGGTGGGAGTAGGAACCGTGGCTGCCGGTGTGGCGAAAGCGCATGCCGACGTCATCCTGATCAGCGGCTACGATGGCGGGACCGGCGCTTCACCCATCAGTTCGATCCGGCATGCCGGCGTTCCCTGGGAATTGGGACTTTCGGAGACTCAGCAGGTTCTGGTCATGAACGACCTGCGCAGCCGAGTGCGCCTGCAGGTGGACGGCAAACTGCAAACCGGCAGGGACGTTGCGGTCGCAGCGCTGCTGGGGGCGGAGGAATTCGGATTTGCCACCACGCCGCTCATCGCCATGGGCTGCATCATGATGCGGAAATGCCACTTGAACACATGCCCGGTGGGTGTGGCGACGCAGGATCCGGAACTTCGCAAAAAGTTCCAGGGCCAACCCGAACACGTGATCAATTTCCTGTTTTATGTGGCGGAAGATCTCCGCCGAGTCAAGGCCGAGCTTGGATTTAGAAAACTCGATCAAATGATTGGACGCGTGTATTGCCTGGTTCAGCGTCAGGATATCGAACATTGGAAGGCCAAGGGAATCGACTTGTCAGCGGTGCTTTACAATCCGCCGATGCCCAGCCACGTGGGACGCCGCTGCACTCAGGCGCAGGACCACGGTCTGGACGATGCTCTGGAAGGCAAATTGATCGAACGGGCCACCGATGCGATCGAAAATCTCAAGCCGATGTCACTCAGTCTGCCGATTCGAAATGTGCATCGCACGGTCGGCGCAATGCTCAGCGGGCAAATCGCGCGGCGTCATGGATCCGCGGGTCTGCCGGATGACACAATTCGCATCCAGTTCCACGGCTGCGCAGGGCAAAGTTTCGGCGCGTTTCTTGCGAAGGGCGTGACGCTCGCGCTCGAGGGCGAGGCCAACGATTATGTCGGCAAGGGACTCTCCGGCGGGAGGCTGATTATTTATCCGCCTCGCAATTCACGCTTCGTTCCGGAAGAAAATATTCTGGTGGGCAACGTTTGCCTTTACGGCGCGACCAGCGGTGAAGTGTATTTCAACGGCATGGCGGGAGAGCGATTCGCGGTGCGCAATTCCGGCGCCACGGCAGTTGTGGAAGGCGTCGGCGACCACGGCTGCGAGTACATGACCCGAGGCATTGTTGTTGTTCTCGGAAAGACGGGGCGCAACTTCGCGGCTGGCATGACCGGCGGAATTGCATACGTTCTGGATCAGACAGGCGAATTCGCCGCAGAGTGCTGTAATCGTACGGATGTGGACCTCGAGCCTGTGTCGGAACCAAAGGACATCGACATTTTGCATCGGATGATTAAGCGTCACGCCGAGCTTACAGACAGCCCGCAGGCAAAGTGGGTCCTGAAACACTGGGAATCCACGCTGCCGAAATTTCTAAAGGTTTTCCCGCATGAGTACAAACGTGTGCTGGGCGTTCCGCGAATTCCCGCCGGCGTACTGATCGCGCAGGTCAAAAAGGAGCCGGTCGTGCAGGTGCACGGGCAGGTGCTCAGTGGGTAAGGTCACGGGATTTAAGGAATATACGCGAGAGATGCCGGCGCGCCGTCCGGTTGAAGAACGCGTCCACGATTATTTTGAGGTCTACCAGCCGTTTCCGGAAGAGAAAGTGCGCGTGCAAGCCGCGCGTTGCATGGATTGCGGCATTCCGTTTTGTCACACCGGTTGTCCCGTTACCAACATCATTCCGGATTGGAATGACCTCGTTTATCGCGATCACTGGAAAGAAGCGATTCGTGTACTGCACTCCACCAATAATTTTCCGGAGTTTACCGGCCGCATTTGTCCCGCGCCCTGCGAGGCGGCATGTGTGCTGGGCATCAACGAGCCCCCAGTCACGATTAAACTGATCGAAAAAACGATTGTCGACCGGGCCTGGGAACAAGGATGGATCAAGCCTGAGCTGCCGGAAACGCGGACCGGCAAAAGAATCGCCGTTGTAGGTTCGGGGCCAGCCGGGCTTGCGGCTGCCCAGCAACTGAATCGCGCTGGTCATGCTGTTACGGTATTTGAAAAAGCCGACCGCGTCGGCGGGCTACTCCGTTACGGCATTCCGGACTTCAAACTGGAAAAGAAAGTCCTTGACCGGCGGCTCGAGCAGATGACGGCGGAAGGCGTTCAATTCCAGACGCGAGCCAACGTGGGCGGAAATGTTCCCGCGCAGGACTTGCGCAAGGAGTTCGACGCTGTCCTGTTGTCCGGAGGCGCTGAAAACCCGCGCGACTTGAATGTTTCTGGCAGGGAACTCAAGGGAATTTATTTCGCAATGCAATTTCTGCCACAGCAGAACAAGCGCGGCGCCGGTGACGTGGTGCCGGACCAGATTCTTGCGACAGGCAAGCGCGTCGTAATTATCGGTGGTGGCGATACAGGCGCGGACTGTCTGGGGACTTGCCATCGGCAAAAAGCAAAGTCCGTACACCAGTTTGAGATCATGCCCATGCCGCCCCAGGACCGCGCCCCGAGCACTCCGTGGCCTTTGTGGCCGCTGCAGCTTCGTACCGAAAGCGCGCATGAAGAAGGTGGAAAGAGGGATTGGGCGCTCAATACCGCTAAATTCACAGGCGATGCGGACGGTAACGTGAAGCAGTTGCACGCCATTCGTGTTGGCCCGCCGCCCAAGTTCGAGGCCATGCCCGGAACCGAACTCACAATGGATGTGGACCTGGTTTTGTTGGCCCTTGGTTTTGCTGGCCCGGTGAAGCAGGGCATGATCGAACAATTTGGCGTGAACCTGGATGCGCGCAGCAATATCGCCACCGGAACGGACTACATGTCTTCTGTTCCTGGCGTTTTTGCTGCGGGCGATATGCGGCGCGGGCAGTCGCTGGTAGTGTGGGCGATTTCCGAAGGCCGCAAAGCCGCTATTTCGATCGACAAATACCTCATGGGAAGTTCCAATCTCGGATAAACCTCCCGTGAAACTACGCGGATCACTGAACGTTCGGCTTCGTATTCTTTTGTCTTGCTGATTTCGCCGCGGCCAGGCTGGAAAGGTGTATGACGGCGGCAGCCGCTGTGCAGCGCACGGAAGTGTTGTCGTCAGACATCGCAGACACGACACCGTCGAGGTAGAGAGGATCTCCACGTTTGGCGAGGGCTTCCAGCGCCGCAGTTTTTACAACCCAGCTTTTGTCGGAAGACGCTTGCACGAGCGCCTGACCTGTTTCCGGGTCTGGATCGTCGACGAGCATTTTCGCCGCCGCCGCGCGAACGGGTGAAGTATCGTCGGCATGCAACGTCTTGAACGCGGACAGGCCAATACCCGCGTAGGGTATGAATCCCAGTCCTTGCTCGACTCCAATTTCCGCCATTTTCTTTTTGTCCTTCAGAGTTTTCATCTGTTCGGCAATCACACCATCGCTGGATTTGCGTTCACCAACCAGGAATTCGTAGTAGACGTCGTATGCGGAAGGATCTTTGAACCCCATCAGCGCACTGGCAGCGGCAAGAGCGACCGACGGCTCGTCATCCGACAGCAAAGCGTGCAACCACGGAATCGAGGATTTGGAATGTAATTGTCCCAGCGCTGTCGCGGCAGCCGCTCGCACTTCGGGCTTTTCATCTTCAACGGCCTTATGGGAAAGCTCCTCCGCCTGTGAATCACCGGGCAAGAGGCCGAGCACCCGAACCGCCAGCGCCCGCTTGGCTGTATCTTTTTCGTTCAGCTTCACATGAAGTATTTCCCAAGCTTCGTCGATTTTTGTTTGTGCAAACGCCGGCATCCCGCAGGCTGTGACCAGATACACGATCGCAAGTGCGAACGCCGTCCGGTTTGGTGATCTCATGTCCATCCCTCGTTTCCGCCGGACAAATTCCAATTTACAATCGTTTTGACCGAAAGGCGAGAGACTTCGCTGAGGCTTCTAATCGGACGTGGATTTGTCCATGGAGATCGCAAGTACGCCGGCCGGCCGCGATTCGCAATTTACCGGCCGGCATGGCTTACGACCGCATGGGAAGAAACGGCGAGTTACGCTGTTTTTGAGTCGGCCAAAGCAGATTTCGTTGCCGCGGCTTTCGGAAGCTGAACGGTCAGGACGCCGTCCTTGAGCATCGCGGTGACCTTCAATACGTTCACCTCCGCAGGAAGCTCCATGGTCCGGAAAATCTCGTCCGAACACTGTTCAACGTAGACCGCGTCACCCTGCTTGTCTTCTTCTTTCGATTCGCGTTTACCAGTGATGATCACGCGTCGCGGCTCAACGCTGACCTCAATGTCGCCTGCCGTAAAGCCTGGGAGCTCGGCTAACACTACAAATTCACCAGCGGCGTCTTCCAATTTCATGTGTACGGGATGCAGAATTTCGCGCTCGGCTTCCAGCCAATGGCGCAGGTCTTGTCCATCGACTCGGCCCTCTTTTTCATATAATTCGAAAGCTCGGCGAGAAATGGCTTCATTCAAGTGCTCCATTCGTTCGAGACTTCCTTCAATATCGGCGGCGTTCACTGGTGGGCGGGAAGTCGCGGTTTGAACTGCACTTGCGGATTTTTCCGGCATCGGGGAACTCCTTTCAATCGGCATTGCAGGATTGTCAGGGATATTCTTTAACCCGGAGGGGTGGGTGGCTTAGGAATTTTTCCCTGACGGTCTGGAATACCATAGTTCCATAACAATTGCATTTCATTTTCATAACATTTTGACTTGAGTTTTGCTCTGACCTTAGGGTAAGGCCGCCGGCAGGATGCCGGCGCTACAAAGAAAGGATGCGGGATGCGGCATTGCAAGATTGTGTCTAAATAAGCTGCCGGAGAGTCCAGCTGTAACAGCGATTGAGTTTGCGCGGGAATCCCGATAGTCTCGCGGTGGCAGTAAGGCAATCGCAACGCTACCAGCTGAGCGGAAAAGGAACCTCGGCGCTGCCGGAGAGAAAAAATTCGTGACTGACAAGTTTCTGCAATTTTTACCGCCGGACGGCGTCAGGATTCTTCTGACGCTGTTTCTGTGTTTCCTGATTGGCCTCGAACGCGAGGAACACCGCGAAGCCGTGAAGCGTTACAGTTTCGGCGGGGTCCGCACATTTCCGCTGATCGGGCTGATTGGTTACGCGATGGCCTTGCTGTCAGGAGGGCAGCTTATCCCGTTAACGGTCGGATTCGCGGTGATCGGTTCATTTTTGTGGCTGTCTTACCGGCACAAGCTGGAAACCTACAACGAAGCCGGAGTGACCACCGAAATATCCGGACTGGTCACCTACGTGGTTGGCGCGCTGGTGTCGCGCGATCAATTCTGGATCGCGACGACGCTGGCCGTTCTGAGCATTCTGTTGCTCGAGCTGAAGGAATTTCTTGAAAGCCTCAGTACAAAAATTCCGGCCACCGAAATTTTCACTTTCACGAAATTTCTTCTCTTGACGTTCGTTATTCTTCCGATAGTTCCCGATAAGGATTACGGCCCTTTCGCCGTGAATCCATTCAAGGCGTGGCTGATAGTCGTGGCGATCAGCGGCGTTTCTTACGGCAGCTACCTGCTGGAAAAGGCGTCCAAGGGCAAAGGCGGCGTCAGGCTGGCCGCGCTGCTGGGCGGCGCATATTCTTCTACCTTCACGACGTTTGTATTGGCCAGGAACTCGAAAGAGGCGAAGGCTCCAAATTGTTATTCTGGAGCAATCTTGCTCGCGTCAGGAGTAATGTATTTTCGTTTCCTTGCGCTGATTGCATTTTTTAACACCGGACTCATGCACCGGCTCTTGTGGCCGTTTCTGATCCTGGGAACCATCGGCGTAGCGGGCGGTTGGGCGTGGTCGAACTTGCCGGACGAAGGCAAAATAGCAGACGGCACGGCATACAGGACGAAAAATCCGCTGGAACTCGCGTCCGCATTTTCGCTGGCGATTGTGTTTGTGGCGATGCTGGTGGCGACGAATGCTGCGCTCGTCCATTTCGGCCGAACTGGCATGTACGGACTGGCCGTGCTCTCCGGCCTCGCGCCGGTGGATCCGTTCGTCATGGGGCTCACGCAAAGCGCAGGCAAATTGATTTCGCCAGGCCTCGCGGCGGCGGGTGTAGTGGTTGCAGCGGCGAGCAACAATTTTGCAAAAGCAATCATCGCACTGGTGCTCGCTGATTCGAAGACGGGGAGGCAAAGTCTGGTTTTGTTACTCAGTTTGACTGCACTCGGTTTATTGCCTCTGCTCTGGGTTGCGCGTTAGATGCACAACACGGATTCACCGGGGACCGCATTTCCGCGATCATCATTCTCCAACGGGCTCCAGGCAGGGCCTGCACCCGCCTCATTGATCATTTTGCGATTCGTTCTGATATTGATTCTGGCCGCGGCGCTGCTGGCCCCGATCTGGATGGTGGAGTTTCCACCGCTGCTCGACTATCCAAATCACCTCGCGCGATCGTTTGTTCTGGCACACCTTAACGATCCAGTTTTTACATTCAGCAGATTTTATCGAGCCGACTGGGGTGCGTATCCCTACCTCGGGATGGACGCTGCGCTCGCTGTCCTCGGAAGGCTGTTTCCCATCGAGACGGCGGGGCGCCTGTTCCTCAGCCTCTGCTCCCTTGCGCTGCCTGCCGCTGCGTGGTTTTTTCTGCGGCAAGCGAATCCGGGCGAAGGCCGCACGGCTCTTTGGGCGCTGCTGGTTGCCTGCAATGTATTTTTCCTTGAGGGTTTCTTGAATTTCGATCTGAGTCTTGCGGTTGGATTGCTTGCGCTCGGATTCTGGCTGCGCTGGCTTGCAAAGCCTGGCATTGTCCGGTGGATTGCATCTCTCGCGGCGTTCACCCTGCTATATTTTACGCATCTGCTCGGATTTGGTATCGCAGGCTTGGTCGTGGCGGCCTATCTCGCGTTCGACAAGCGGCCTCTTCGCGATTGGATCTGGAGCGGTGCGCTTGCATTGCCGGGCATGGCGTTTTATTTGCACTCATCGCGCGTGGGCCTGGGCGTGCACAAGATTATCTTTCACGGTTTTTGGGAAAAGCTTGATTCGCTCGGGATGATTCTGCACGGCTACTCGCCGGCGCTTGATTTGATTTCCCTGGCTGCCTTGGGCGTTTGGTTTTTTGCGGCCTGGTGGCGCAATCCTGAATTTCATTGGAATAAGCGATGGCTAGGCGCCGCTGCATTCCTTTTCATTTTGTTCTGGGCGATTCCCTGGATGTGGGGTGAAGGTTCGGATCTCGATATCCGCGTTTTGCCTGTATTGTTCGTTGTAATGCTCGCAACAGCGCGCGCGGGGAAACGGGCGAAATGGCTCGCTGCGATACCGCTTCTGCTCTTCGCGGCGCGAGCAGTGAACTTAACGCAGCATTTTACCGCCGCGCAACCTGAACTTGCCGGGCTCGCGCATTCCTTTGACGCCGTTCCGCGAGGCGCGCTCGTGTTGCCCATTGTCGAAGGAGATCAGGATCCAATCGAGCGGCCATTCACGCATTTTTGGGCTTACGGAGTGATTCGAAGAGGCTGGTTCTCACCCTATCTGATGGATGCGCCCGGCGAAACTCCCATGCGCATCATCTACGATTCGTATACGCCGGATGGATTCTGGGACCATGTTTATGACCAGCCGCCCGACTGGAAAAAGGTTCAGAGCGATTACGAATACGTCTGGGCCTATGACGTCCCGAGATTTTCCGCTGCGCTCAGCGACATCGGCGACCGGATTTACACGTCCGGAGCGCTGGAGGTTTACAGAATTCGGAAATCCTATGACAATGCGGCCGGCGAATACCCCGCCGGTAAAGACACGAGTGACGCGAGCGCCTTGCCCGGCATGCAAAAGCCACGATAAGATAAGTATTGATACCTCTGGGCCACGTTGGAGAAGTGCGAAATGCATTGCGGTGCGGGCAATGCATGACGGGTGAATTCAGAGGAGCCCTTCGCTTGTCCAAGCCGTTTGTTTTTGATTTGCCGATGCAATCCGAATCACGCGAGGTGAAGATTGAATTTCTCCGCCGCGTGATCGGGCCTTGGATATCTGAATTCCGATTGCACACTGCACTTGATCTTGGATGCGGCGTGGGTTACTTCTCGGCGATGCTTCGGGATCTGGGAATGCGCGTCACGTCCATGGACGGGCGCGCGGAGAACGTCACCGAAGCGCGCGACCGTCATCCGGGCATTGATTTTCGAGTTGCCGACGTGGAAGATCCGTCACTCACGGCCCTAGGCACGTTCGATCTCGTTTTTTGTCTTGGATTGCTTTATCACCTGGAGAATCCATTGCGCGCCTTTCGGAATCTTCATGCGCTCACGGGCAGGATTCTAATCGTCGAGAGCATGGTGATTCCCGAGGAACCGCCGTTTTTCATTCTGATGGATGAGGGGAATGTGGAAGATCAGAGCCTGCGCGCGGTGAGTTGTTATCCATCAGAGGGCGCTATCATCAAGATGGCTTATCGTACCGGCTTTCCCCACGTGTACCGGTTTCGAGAATTGCCAGACCACGAAGATTATCGCGCCGTGACAGGCCGTGCGCGACGCCGCACTTTTATCGCGGCTTCTGCCTTGGCGCTTGATTCGCCGCTTGTTGATGTTGCCGCTGAGCCGAAACTATCCGGCGATCTTTGGAACACCGATCCAACCGGAATTATGAAAAAGCTGCGGCGCTTTCGCGGAAAGCT
>JAOAPW010000166.1 GCA_025463105.1 Candidatus Acidiferrum typicum
AACTTGAAGCCAATTTCCGCCCCTGATCCCGACGTCTCAATACGCATGTCAAAACAACACACAATGTGTCGTAGAACCTCAGGATCATGTTTTTTATCTTCATTTTCATATTTAAATTCATTCGACAGAGCGGCAATACAAACGGTCATATCTCCCCGTTTGGGAAGCCGCTTAAGATTTGTTGGCGGGAATAGCGGCTTCGGTAGCGGCCTAATCATCGGCCACTTCCGTAGCTTTTGTCAAAGCTATAATCGTGCTAGCTGATAATGTTTAGGACAGAAGTATTCCAACCCGCGGGTCCAGAGGCATTTTCAGGCGCCAGATCATCCGATTGGACGGCCTCGCTATCTTCGGAATCGATTTCGGGAGCGCCCAGTGGCACGGCATGATCCATGGCACGAAGCCATGGAAGATCTTCCGACGCCGGCGCGATCCCCACGGCGCGAAATTTAATTCGAGTTGCGTCACGAAATAGCTTCGTGAGCGAGCGTACCGCGCGCGCAGAATCGCATCCCGACGAAAAATGCCAGAAAGTCTGTCCGAGACGCGCATCGAAGCCGCGGTGCTTGGCCGCCGCAACGAACCGCTCGATAGCTTTCTCGTCGGCGGAGGTAAAGAAGAATGGTTCGTCAAATTCACGGCTCCGCGCAAGCTCCGCGTCTCGTGGTTTGACGCCGGTGTTTTCCGCAATCTCGCGCGTACTCATGTGGTGGAAGCCGGCGACGCCGACGCCGCTTTCCTCGGCGACTTCGTCCAGGACTTCACATACTTCCTTATACGGGCGTCCAAATGCCACGCAAAGATAGCGTCCTGACCGCTTTACATTCGGGATCTTAATGTTGAAATATCCATCTGGAAAGTAGATGCCGCCGCCACTTTCCGTAATGAAGGGATGGCTGTGCTCCAGTTTGCGGCGGAGGGGCTCGATTTCGTCGCGCGTGCGGGAGCTTACCAGCACCAAAGGAATGTGGCGGCGCGAAAGTTCAGTCAGGGCTTCCTCGGCTTCGGCGAAGGAACCCGTGCGAGCGTCCAGTAATGCTCCTTCGAGGCTGGTGTAAATTATATGGCGAGGGGCGAGCAAGGCAGGGAAGAGTGTAACTCGGGCGAGCGAAGTTACGATAGGCCCGTTTTCACAACGCAATTTATAAAACACAAACGGCGGACTGGACTCTCGCCCGGTCCGCCGTTGTCGATCCACGCCTTCAAACGCGTGGCCTTGAACACCTCGCTAATCGCCCGATGCGGTCGTGGCGCCAGCGGCCTTCGGAACGCTGATGTAGCCGGTTACTTTATCCTTGCCAACCTGGTTGACGACCATTTCCAACGGGCGGCGATCATTGCCCTGATGGAAGAATACTGGTTCGTTCACCGGCAAGTTCTTTTTGTCGATGTGTACGTCATCGATGATCAAGGAAACGCTATAGCGCTTCTTGTTGAGGTTCGTGCCCTTGAGTTCGACCATGAACGCGCCAACCTTCACTGGCTTGTTCTTGGCGTCAATCGTGAACTCGAGGTAGTCCCTCTCACCGAGCCTGCGAAGTTGTTCCACATCTTCATGATTGCGCGCGATCAGGGTTCCCAGTTCGCTGCGCGCCATCTTCAGATCGTTCTGAGTGGAGTCAAGATCCGTGCGGACTCCGGTTACTTTGCCGTCCACTGTCTTGACGTCATCATTCGTAGCTTTCGTGGCCAGCTCGGTCTTCACCGCGCCGTCCATCTCGGCTATTTTCTGTTCACTCTCGGTCTTGATTTCCGCGGCTTCCTCGTGCGCCTTCTTCAGGTCGGTCTGAGTGATGCGGAGTCTCTTGGTCACAACACTCAAGTCGCTCTGCAACCCGGAGTTGGCGGTGTCGGCCTGCGTCTGATGCTGCTGGAGCGTTGCCACCTGGGCGGCGAAATCGGCCTGCAGCGCCTTGACCTTGCCGTCGAAGGACTGCTGAATTTCCTGTCCCTGCGTTGTGGCATTGTGCGCGATCACAAGACCTACCAAGGCCACTACCCCAAGGACCGCTACCGCCGCGATCATCCACCCTGGTGCACTACGGCGACTCTCGTACGAACGGTCGATTTCTTCAGTCATGTTATTCTCCCCCTTTTAGTTTCTCTACCTACCTCAAGATATGCACGCGACGCGCCAAGTGATTTTCGTGGCTCCAAGGTCGTATCATCAACATAAAAAGGGGGATGCGTTGACGCATCAGTACTCCCATATCCGTGTATCCATGCAAACTTTACTTCCTACAGGACTTTTCTGGATATTTTGAATGATTTGCAGTGGTTCCAGCCACTCCGGTTTACTGTGCAGTGAAGTTGGGTCCGATCAATTCGCGTAACTCGTGAGGAGTCGCCCACGGAGCGGAATTCGTGTATCGTTTCACCCACTCGGGTCCGGCGCCAATCTTCACGCGGTCGGAAGTGAACTCCGGCGACAGCGTGTTGGCCATCAATGCGTAACTTGCGCCGGCATGGAGGCGCAGCGCCTTCCAACAACCACCCGGCACCGCCACGACAGGCCTCTGGCTGGCGGCAAGATCCATCCCGAGGGTAACTTTCTCCGCGTGCCCGTCGGGATGAAAAATGAAATAGTCCACCGGCCCGCCTTCAATCAGGATGTGTGTATCGTCTGGCGCAAGCCAATGCAGATAGTTGATGGGCAGATCGCGAGTGAGCATGTAATAGTTCTGGCTCTGAACGGCCAGCGCTCGGCCATCCACCGTCACCATCTGCTCGGATCGCCCGATGATCCCGAGATAGCCGGATTCCTTTGGAAGCACGGTAAGCTTCAGCGTTCGGATCAACTCCCGTGCGCGTGCGTCTGGTTGCGCTTGCGGCATAGCAAGCAGGGAAGCCAACCCGGTCAAACTTAACGCAACAATGATGAGAACTTTCATTCGCTGCCCCATGCGGATTGTCGCACTTCTGAACGATCTAATGCCAGATCATTGCAAGATATATCCGGCGGGTGGTAGTGCGGGGAATCACGCAACGTCATCGGAAATAGAATCCGGTCTTGGCGAGGACGTTGTAGTTATGTCCCTTCGTTCCGAATGAAGACGCCAAACGAACGTCCAATTTGTGCGGCTTGCCATCGGCGCCGTTGACGGAAGTGTAGTACCCCAGGGTATAGCGTGTCTTGATTCGTTGAATCAGCGCGCCGAACACGGAATTCAGGTTCGTCACGTTTTGGACGTCGAAGAGCTCCCCGCCGGTCGCGTCCATGACCTTGCGAATATTCACGAGCCCGGGAATCATGCTCGACGCGAAGAGGGTTTGAGGTGGGTTGTACCCGGGAATTTTCAGGTTATACAGCGCAGCGTCCGCGGCAATTGTTTCCGTCACAATGTCCCGCGTTCCTTGTCCGCCTGCGTCCGTGCCCACATCGTCGCTGATCAGAATAATCACGCGACGTCCCTTTGGCGCTGACTTGAGCAGGTACTCCGCGGCGACGAAAATCCCGTCATTAATATTTGTTGCGCCGCCTGTCTTGAACGAATTAATTTCCTCGGCGATCCTGTTTTTATCTTTGGTGAGTGGCACGCGCAACTCGGCCTCAGTAGAAAAAGTAAACAGCGCCACCGTGTCTTCGGGCTTCAGCGCGCCAAGGGTGGTCGCCGCCGCATCACGCAAAGGCCCCAGGAAAGGCTCAATCGAATCGCTCAGATCCAGTACGAGAGCGACATTGAGGGGCAATTCGTCCCGGCTGAAGAGCTCGATTTTCTTGGCGACGCCATCCTCGCGAACCGCGAAGTCTTCTTTTTTCAGATTGTCCATGATTTGACCGTCTTTGGTTTTTACGGTCGCATCAAGCACAACAAGATTTACCTCCACGCGAATTGTCCCCGAGCCCTGGTTCTGTGCCTGCGCCGGAATTCGCGAGAGAAACGCACCGGAAGCAAAAAGAAACAGAAGCACGCCTGGGAGAAACCACTTGCGTCGCTGGAGTCGAGTCACTTTCGAGAAGTCTACCATTTAGAGTGAAAACGAGTTGTAACCCACCCGGCCTCTGAGTTGCTGATCCGTGCCGGAATTGCGGATGAGCCGAATCCTG
>JAOAPW010000204.1 GCA_025463105.1 Candidatus Acidiferrum typicum
GCCGCACCCGGCGCATCCTACGCGCAGAGCAATTTCACAAGGAGGCTCATAATGAAGTCGAAAGAGAAAATAATGAGTGTGTGCAGTTTGACGAAAGTATTTCGCGGCAAAGAAGTGATTCGATTCGCGGTGGGAATTTCCGTGGCCTTGGCGCTGGCAGGGCCTGCTTTCGCCCAATACGGAGGCGGTGGCGCCGGCATGGGAGGCGGAACCGGAACTGGAACAACGGGAACCGCAACACCCAGCTATGGTACGTCGGGAAAAGCGATCGGAATCGGTGTCGGCGCAGCAGCAGGCGGCGCAGCCGTGCTTTACCTGGCCCTGCATCACGCAGGCTCGGTCACCGGCTGCGTTCAATCCGGCAACGACGGCTTAACGATAGTCGATGACAAGAACAAAACGTATCGCATCATGCCCGGCGGCGCTGATCTGGTTCCCGGCGAGCGAGTCGAATTAAGGGGCAAGAAATCACCAGCAGGCGCGACAGGTCAATCGTTCCAACCAAAAAAACTAGTGAAGAATTTGGGATCATGCGGCTCGCCGTCCGCATCGACTGACAATCTCTCGCATTCAGCTTCGGCAACATCCGCGCACGATTTCCCTCAGCAGTAGGCGCGCCGCACACCCTCGCGGGCCTGAACCCTAGACCCGGGCCCGCGAGGACCAGCGCACCAATCAATTTTTTTGGGCTTTTCGCGCTTTCCGCGCCACCTGTCCGCACGTACAGCTGCATCTTTGAGCAGCCGCTCACCGCATTGTTAGCCTCATTCCAGCAGCGTTTGTGTACCATGGATTTCCGGCCACAAATTCTAGCGAGGAGAAACTACGACATGGCCTCAGCCCCTTCGTACGTCGAGCAACAAGTACTTCCCCGGCAAAAAAGCCTGATTGAAAACCTGTTGGATTTTTCTTTTGAGCGCATGATCACGCCGCGCATGCTGAAGATTCTCTACGGTGTGCACCTGCTTATGGGTTTGGTCGCAGCCGTCTGGTTCGTGTTCAGCGGATTCCAGACCTCCACGTCAAACGGCGTGCTGGCGCTGATCATCAGCTTCGCGGCCATGCTTTTGTGGATCGTGTATTGCCGCATCGTGGTGGAATTGCTGGCAGTCGTGTTCCGCGCTGCGATGGTAATCACGAATTCGCAGAATCAGTGAGTGGTAACCGGTGACTGAGTAACCCGCGTCTTCACAGACTTGCGGAAAAACCCACGCCCCGTCATTCCGAACGAAGTGAGGAATCCCTCTTGAATTTTTTGCCGGCAAAGAGAGGGATTCCTCGTCGCTCCTCTCCTCGGAATGACCATCGCAGAGTATTTCTGCAAACTGTTCACGCGAGGTTCTTCTGAAAATTCCCTTTTAGCCCTCGTCCTAGTCGGACCTGGATCGATTCTCAAAATCCATACAGCTTCGCGGGATTGTCCACCAGTATCGTCTTGCGCAGCTCTGCGTCCGGAGCCCAGATCGGAAGCTGGTTAAATATTCGGCCGTCATCGACTTGCCAGAGCGGCGTAATTTCGGTGACCGGTTGGTGGGCCACGGGCGAGGCCGGATGCGGCCAGTCACTGCCCCACAAAATGTGTTGGGGATTCGCGCCGATCAGGGCCTTGGCCAGCGGCGCGACGTCGGCATAGTCCGGCAGCTTGGTCGAGCTGCGATACGGCGCCGAAATTTTGACGTACGTTTTCCCCGTGCGCACCAGGTTCAGCAACGTATCGAAGCCGGGTTGGCTGACGCCCAGCGCCGCCTGCGCACCTCCAAAGTGGTCGAACACAATCGGCATCGGCGCCGCCATAACCTGGTCCTTGATTCCCTCAATCACAGACAGCCGCGTGTACACCTGGATGTGCCATCGACTGCGTTTTTTGATCCGGTCGACGGCTTCCTGAAAACGCTGCCGGGCGATCGCGGGGTCACTCTGTCCGGTGGTTTCGAGATTCACTCTGATACCGCGCATGCCCG
This sequence comes from Candidatus Acidiferrum typicum, assembly GCA_025463105.1. GTDB lineage: Bacteria > Acidobacteriota > Terriglobia > Acidiferrales > UBA7541 > Palsa-360. The sequence goes on from JAOAPW010000204.1 coordinate 1,962, forward strand.
CGCGATCCATTTCGTCCAGCGCGGACTCCGATGTCTTCTCATCAATTACGGCGATGCCGCGCACGTTTGAGCCCAGCTGCTTCATTCCGTCGAGAGTGCAGGAATTATCCGGGCCATACACACTGGGATGCACGATCACGACGCGCTCGGTGCGCAGCGCGCGGTGCAGGGCCTGCATCTCCGCAATCGAAGCCTGCTCGGGAGTGTAAGCCCGCGCCGGAGCGAACGGGAAGCGCTGCGGATCGCCGAACACGTGCACGTGGGTATCGCACGCGTTCGCTGGGACACTGAAATTGACCGGCGTCGACGGCTGCGAAGCGCTTGCAAATAGCGCGCCCTCGCCGCGAACCAGTGCGGCCGCTCCGGCAACCGCTGCCCCTTTTAAAACTTCGCGTCGCGATAGCATCGTAATCCTCCTGTGTGAGCCGAAATCGAATAGGTGAGGCAGTACACGCGTCACCCATGAAACGCGTTGTCCCGTGAAAGGGCAAAATAGCAGAGAGCGGACCGGTAGTCCACCGAATGCACCCTCCCGTTGTGGGCCAGTTTCCGAGAAGCCCGTTTCTCAGGAACTTGGAAACGCAGCTTTTGAAAGTGAGCTTGATCGGGGAAACTTGGAAACTTTGGGTGCCACGATCACAATCTGAAAAAGATGAGATCGACCGTAAGTTTGATACTCAAATCCTTTCCTTTGCTACTTTCTCTTTTGCTCAGCAGGGGAACGTCTCCACGGTCGTGGGGCCGTGTAAGCTAACGTTCCGGACCATGTGCAGTCTAATGGATGTAGCAGTGAGAAAATACACTATGGGTGGATCACTTCAACAGTAAGCCCCTCGCACGTCGTCAGGCTGGCTATTCACACGCTAAGAAGCTCCCGCGCTGGGCAGGCTTATCCACAGATGCGCCCAAAATGGAGGGACACATTTTTATAGTACTCATCGTGGACAATGATGATTTGTTTCGATCAGCTCTTCGTACGCTCTTTGAACGAGGTCCCGGCTTCGACTTTTGCATAGAAGCCAGAAGCGGCACCGAAGCCATAGATAAAGCAAGGCATTTATTGCCAAAAGTGGCAATCCTGGACTTCTCCTTGCCAGACATGGACGGGCTGAAGTTGGCTCAAGAACTTAGGAAAATGATGCCCCGATTGCCAATCTTCATGCTGACAGCAGACGGCGAGTTCCACGCGGAGAAAGAAGCCCTATCCCGTGGAATAAATGCAGTCTTCTCCAAAGAAGAGGACCTGGAGACTCTGGTGGCAAATGCGCGTGCCGTGTGTGGAATCGAATGACACGGCGGACAAAGGACTTTCATATGCCACGTAAACGGACTCCAAATTCCTTGCGACAAAGTGCGGCGCGACTCCGTCGCTTACCGGAATTGGGATTCCAGAGGACAAACGTGAATCAATCTTTGCTCCGTTTACCCAAGCGGACAACTCAAGCACGAGAAAATTTCGGTGGAACCGGACTCGGGTTAACGATTTCAGCAAAGTTAGCTGCCACTATGGGCGGGTCACTCTGGGTGGACAGCCAAGTCGGACATGGAAGTCACTTTCACTTCACAATACAAGTGAAGACTGCGGCTGCCAAGTAAGGCGGACTTCAGGACTGACCCGATCCCGTCGGATACAGAGCAAGCCGCTTCATGAGGTTCAGGCCAAAGCAAGCAACTGCTCGCCTGCCAAGTCCCGGGCAGTCCGCTTATCGGAATGTATGGTCCGCCGCCGAGTTGAGCAATTCCGTTTATCGGAGTTGTCAGGAATCGGTCGCAAGACTCGCTTCTCTGGGTGTCGCCGAGGACCTTGGAAGACCGCAGGAGTTGCAACAAGCGCCTAGACCGAAGCGCGAACCGCATCGCGGGCATCGAATGAAATCGGCGCGAAGCCTCAGTGAAAAGGCATAGAAAGCCACGACCATAGCCCAGACCAAAGAAACACCAACAATATAGATCGGGACCTTACTCGTAGATTCGGGGAAAAAGCGAAGGACTCCGAATATGATGACTGCAAAGGGAGCCAATCGGAGAACTCGATAGTATCTCTTCCAAAAGCGGTCCTTGGTAGCGATTCGCGCGTACCTCCCCCATTCTTCGAGGCAGGCGACCGGGCATGGAAGATTGGACAGCTCTGAATCGTACGGCTCCGACGATTCATGCAGCGCAATTCGGAGGCCTCGGCGGGATAACTCAAGTTTCAGGGCTTCTCTCCCCAGGCCGGTTAAAGTGGTTGCATTGTCCGCGAGCCTACGCAGTTCCTCCTCGCTCATATCAGCGTAGAGCTGCGTTACTCTCAACCGCTCTTTTTCTGAATCAGTCATTGTCGTATGAGGCGAATATATAAGAGATGACGTTCCAATCCAAGCGCAACAAACCCAGCTTGAACATCAGTGGCCCCAAGTCCTTCTCCTAAGAAAGTGGCCGCTAACTTATTGATTCTTCAGGGTTGCGCAGAGCCACTTTCTTCCGCCCCTGTCTGGGCGGAGCCCAGTCAATCGCTTCTCGGAAACTGGCCCAGCACCGACGTTTCCGAGATCGCTCAAACTGAATTGTTTATGAGCTGGCGGCGGAACTGAGCCAGATCGACGCGATGCTTGGCGGCTTTTCGCGCGCCCAGAAAAATTACGGGCACGTCGTAGTCATACCGGGCGCGAAGCTGCGAGTCTTCGTCAATATTAATTTCCGTGAGGCGCGCGGCAAACTCCCTAAGCAGCGGCGCCAACTGCGTTTTTGCCTCTTCGCAAAGATGGCAACCGGGACGCGAATAGATCGTGACGTCACGCGGCCCCGCGAGTTGCAGACGGCCATCTTCGGTTCGCGCGAAGGCGTCCGGATTTCCTTCCGGGCGCAACCATCCGTGCTCGACGAGTCTTGCAACTGTGCCGCTTATCGCGGCGGGCTCTCCAAAATCCGCGAGAGATAACGCGCGCGCACCGGGTCGATCAAACGCAGCCAGAATTTTGCGTTCTGCCGGATCCATCACCATACAAGTTGTATCGCAATTTCATCTTCGTTGGAATATCCTTGGTTCCTGGGTTTTAGCAGCACAGACTTTCTGTCTACGCACTTTTCCGCTCGCGCAAGACCCAAAAAAAAACGCACAGACTCAACTCTGTGCCACTCGCTTGGGGAAGGCAATCATGGCCGATGCAATCGTTTTGATCGATGATCTTTTTTTTCAGGCGAAGCTCTTCGAGACCGCGAAACTCACCGGAATCACGCTGGAAATAGCGGCAACCGGTGAGCAACTTTTGAGAGCGGCAGCCGCCAATCCGAACGCGCTGGTTATTGTGGATTTGAACGCCCGGCAAGGAGCGCTCGACGCCGTCGAGCAGCTTTGCAACAGGACTGCGGAGCCGGCTTCGCTTGCCGGAGTCGGGTGCGGGCTCGGCCTCGAGCCAGGCATCCAGGCGA
>JAOAPW010000287.1 GCA_025463105.1 Candidatus Acidiferrum typicum
CCAAATGCTGCCGCGCTTCGGCCCACTTCTTCTGCCTGCGAAATAGCGAGCCAAGATTCAGATGCGTCTGGAAATTGTAAGGATCACGTGCCAGGCAATCCTGCATTGCCTGGTAGGCACGTTCGGACTCGCCGGCTCTCAGTAGCGTATCCGCAAGTTGCGCATAGGCCGCGGCGCCGGCGCCGGGGTCCACTGCAATCAGCCGCCGCTCTAGATCTTCCGCTTCAGACCAGCGTGAAAAATCCGTGGCCAGGTGGCGCAGAGATTCAAGCGCGGGCAAATTATTGGGATCCCTCTCCAGGATGTGACGAAATGCTTGCCGCGCTTTTTCATTGTTCCCAAATCGGCGATCCGTTTCTGCGCGACCCCAGGCGGCCTGAACGGAATTCGGATCGAGGACCAGCGCAGCATCAAAAGCGTGATAAGCGGTCTGAAAATTGGAGTGGGCCAGTGCAGCGCGTCCTCGAGCGATGGCAATGCCAGAGGTCACGGGACGATCATCCAGCGCACGGAGAAAATGGTCGGCTCCGTCGGCATCATCCACGTTCAGGGAAGTAGTGGCGGCGGCAGCGAGTGCCTCATCGCGTCGGTTTTGCGGAAATCCCTCTGGCAAGGCATCCGTTTGAGCGAGAAGAATGGCTGCGCGATTTTTGTCTTCTAGACCGTGGACCAGCAGCGAGCGCGGCGCGTGATATTCGAGCAGCGTGAGATCGTCAGTATTGATTTGCGCTCCGGAGGAAAAATTCCGCAGGCCCGCATCGTCAAGCAGGTAGAAACCAAAGAGTCCCGCCGGTTCATCCATTCCGAGCTGCTTGAAATCATCATGCAAGGACGGCTTGGAATACAGAGCCTGCGCGCGATTTAGAATTTCCCCCGGAGGAATGCTGGGCGCCATCAGAATCAGGTCGGGCGCATCGCCGTGCCACAGCGTGGCGCCATGAAATTCAGACAGAAAAGTTGCCAGGACCAATCGCAGGTCATCGGGATACAGCGAATAGGCTTGCAGCCATTGAACGAGCACTCCACCGGGCACGAGTCGCGCCTGCGCCGCACGATAAAATTCGCGCGTGAAGAGCGTGGCGACTCCGGCAATCCAGGGATTCGACGGCTCGGAGACAATCAAGTCGTAATGTTCGCGCGTGGTAAAAAGAAAATTGCGCGCATCGTCAAGCGTGACGTGCACGCGCGGGTCATTGAGCACATTGCGATTGAGCTGCGTGAGCAACGGCGCGGCGCTGATGACGGCTGGTTCGATCTCGACGACATCCAGGCGCTCAAGTTCCGGATAACTCGCCAGAGCCGAAGCCGTCATGCCGCTGCCGAAGCCGATGAGAAGCACGCGGCGCGGCGGACGCGCCAGCGCACCCAGATGGCCAAGCAGGCGTTGCGTCGTGACGTCATGGTTCGAGGCATCTACCTTTCCATTGGTGCGCAGGGAAATATAATCTTCGGTTCGCGCCACGGAAATCGTGGAATTCAGACCGTCCGCAAAATAGACGATGTCCACCAAGTGCGCATTTTCCCGCAGCGTTAAAGGCCGGTCATAGAGATTCCAGTACATGACGGTATTAAATGCGGCCACGGCGGGGTCGTAAAAGTAGTTGGAGAAACCAATGAAGCCGACGGCGATGAGCAGAGCCACATTTACCGCAAAGAAGAGCGAGCGCCGCGGAACAGAGACGATTGAAATCACAGCGGCGAGAACTAAATTCACCGCCGCAGTTGCTGCAAGAAGATGAAAACCTCCCAGGCGCGGCAAAAGCCAAAAACCCGTCGCGGCAGCGCCCAGAATCGCGCCAAGCGTGTTCCAGGCATAGGCGCGGCCGACAACACTCCGCTTCACTTCAGTTGTGGACGCGCAATGTGACAGCGGGTCGGCTATCAACAGCACCACCGCTGGAAAATTGAAGCCAAAAACGACCGCAGCCGGGAGCATGGCGAGCGCGCTCGTCGCGAATTGAGCGAAGATAAGGCCACGAAATGATTCATGCGTGGCACGCAGAATTGGCGGCAGCACTTCGATCAGGCGAGGAAACAAAATCAGGAACGCCAGCGCGGTGAGGGCCGTGAACGTTTGCGTGAGGGCGAACGTCAGCTGGGTGATTTTGTGACGGCGATTCCAGCGCTCGAAAATCGCGCTGCCGAAAACAATTCCGGCGAGGAACGTGGCAAGCATCAACGTAAAGGCATACGTGGAACTGCCAAGTTGCGTTGAGAGCAGGCGAGTCCAGCCAATTTCATACGCCATAGCCGTCGCGCCAACGAGCGCAAAACAAATGTAGAGAAAACGGGAAGGCATTGCGGATGTCGAAACATCGCTTTCCTGTGGAAGCGCCGCATCTTTTTCCGGTATTGCCGGCGGCATTGCTCGCGCCATTGCGACCGGCTCGTGACGCGAAAGCCTGAGAGCGAGGGCTCCGGCGAGCAGATTGAGCGCCACGGCAACGCCCAGTGTCTGCCGCAAGCCCAGCGTAGGTAGAAATAAAAAACCAGCCGCGAGAGTTCCCACGACAGCTCCCGCGGTATTGACCCAGTAGAGCCGCGCGAGACGCGTTCCCAGTTCGGCTGAGTCGCGCCCAAGCCCGCGCACAAGCACCGGCAGCGTGCCGCCCATCAAAAACGTTGGGAGGAAAAGGACGATGGCCGCTCCCAAAAATCGCAGCGCCAGAAGAGTTGCGCTGTGCCCTGAAGCGATGGGATACGCCGCGACGTAGACAGCGCGAACTCCCGCCAGACCCGCAAGCGAGACCGCACCGCTTGTCGCTACGCCGATTTCAATCCAGCCGTACAGCGCAATGGGCCGATCGCTGCGTTCGCTAAACTCGCCAAGCCACGCGCTTCCGGCAGCGAGTCCTCCCATGAATACGGCGAGCACGGTGGCCACCGCATACGCCGTGTGTCCAAAAATAAGTCCAAGCGATTTGCTCCACGCGACCTGGTAGATCAATCCGGCAGCGCCTGAAAAAAAGAAACAAAGAAGCAATCCTGAGAGAACAAAACGGCGGGACGATGAATGCGGCATGGCAGGCGGCATGGTAGTTCGGCGATTTACCTTCGTCAATTTGAGGTGACTAGTTGATGTGATAGTGATCGGTGACTGGTGAAAACCGCGGTTCGCCGGATTATCGAGGGCGAAGGAGTGGACCGGGTCACGAGCTTTTCCACCAGTCACAGATCACTAATCACCAGTCACTTTGATCGGCAGTCACCAGTCACTTTCATCAGATCTCCTCCGGCCTGCCCGCGGAAAATCCGCCGTCGACGACCAGCGCGTGCCCCGTAACCCACGATGCCAGGTCGGAGGCTAGAAAGAGCACCGCGTTGGCGACGTCTTCCGGAGTTCCGAGACGCCCCAGCGGATGCGTGTCGACGAGGCGCTTCGCTTTGATGGGATCCTCCAAGAGAGCCTTGGCCATAGGTGTGCGAACGAACCCGGGACAAATGCAGTTGACTCGGATTTGATGCCGGGCATAATCCAGCGCCATGTTTCTGGTAAGCGCAACCACGGCGCCTTTGGTGGCGGAATAGGCCGCGCGGTTCCGCACGCCCACAATTCCTGTCACCGACGCCGTGTTGATGATGCTGCCGCCGCGATCGAGCATGTGCGGAATCACGTGCTTCGCGCACAAGAAAACGCCTTTGAGATTCACGTCCATGCAGGTTTGCCAACCCTGTTCATCCTGTTCGGTGACCGTGTGGCGTATTGCAATTCCCGCATTGTTATGAAGAATGTCGATGCGCCCGAACTTGTTGATGACTTGCGCCATGGCCGCGCGGACTTGTTCTTCGCTGGTCACATTTAAGGAGAAGAATGCCGCCTTGAATTTCTGTGCGGTCAGTTCGCCCGCTGTTTGCCGGCCTGCTGCTTCATTGGAATCTAGAATTGCAACGCTGGCGCCCTCGCGGGCCATTGCCGACGCAGAAGCCTGGCCGATTCCGGAACCTGCTCCGGTAACGACCGCCGTCATTCCTTCCAATAGCATTTGCATGTGCACTCCATTCCGAAAACATCAAATTTAATTGTTCAAGGAAGGTAGCAAAAGTCTGCACGAGTCACAAACAGTCCGCTCGAGTTTTTCTTCTCAAAACGATTCTCTAATCCTTGACAAACGAATGAACGAAACCTCGTGCGCTCCGGAGGATTGACGTTCCAGGGTTGACAGTCGCCGGACCTGCGATTATCGTGGCTTTACTGTGAAAATACTGGTGATCGGAAGTGGGGGGCGCGAACACGCGTTAGTCTGGCGACTGCGCCAATCTCCCGAAGTCGAAAAAATCTGGTGCGCACCGGGGAATGGCGGCACGACCGCGGTTGACGAAATCTCCGCGGAAGATGACGCAGCGTGCGCCTCTGTAAACGTTGGCGATGTCGATTCCCTGGTGGCGCTGGCGGAGCGTCTGAAACCCGATCTGACAGTCGTAGGACCTGAAGGTCCGCTCGTGGCCGGCATTCGCGACAAATTTGAATGCCGCAAATTGCGGCTGGTGGGGCCTTCGCGGCGTGATGCGCGGCTGGAAGGGAGCAAAATCTTCGCCAAGGAATTTATGTCGCGCTATCGCATTCCCACTCCGACGCTCTACGGCACATTCGAATCGGCCGGCGAAGCGATTCGGGCTCTCGACGCCGTGGATTGGCCCGTTGTGGTAAAGGCGGATGGCCTGTGTGCGGGAAAGGGAGTGCTGGTGGCCGAAACGCGCGAAGAAGCCGCGGCGTTCATTCGATGTCTCTTGGAAAAACATGCGCTCGGCCAGGGCGGGTCGCGCATTTTGCTCGAGACTGCGCTCAAGGGTGAAGAACTTTCGTTCATCGTGCTGACGGACGGCCGATCCTGCCTGCCAATGGCGCCCACACGCGACCACAAACGAGTTTTCGATGGCGACCTGGGCCCGAATACCGGCGGTATGGGCGCCTACACGGTTGACGGAATGATCCCGCCGGAAATTGCATCGATCATTATGGACAAAATTGTGCGTCCTACGATTGCCGGTCTTTCGGAGGAAGGGCTTCCCTACAAAGGCTTCCTGTACTTCGGACTCATGCTCACCGCGGATGGCCCGCAGGTGCTCGAATATAATTGCCGCCTGGGCGATCCGGAAACGCAGCCGCTGATGATGCGAATGAATTTCGATCTCGCTGTCGCGCTTGATGCCGTAGCTTCCAGAAAGCTCGCTGGATTCAAGACTGCATGGAAACCCGGCGCGAGCGCGTGCGTGGTGATGACTTCGGCCGGGTATCCCGGCCCGTTTGAGACCGGGGAAAAAATCGAAGGATTGTCTGAGGCCAACGCGCTGCCCGATGTCACAGTTTTTCAGGCGGGAACCCGGCGAGAAGGCGATTCCATCGTGACCAGCGGAGGACGCGTCCTTGGCGTCACGGCAATGGGCGGCGATCTCGAGCAAGCCGTTTGCAATGCCTATGCAGCCGTGGATAAAATTCATTTTGCAGGCGCGCACTATCGTAAAGACATCGGCGCAAAGGGTATTGCCCGATCGCGCGCTGCCGGAGAACTTCCCCGTGGCTGAAATTTTGCATTTATTTCAGGCGATCGCGCACGGCCAGCCGGTCCGCGAATTCGATGAGGCCTACGCCGTCGAAAACAAGGGATTCAAAAATTGCATTCACGGCCGGCGCGGCAGCAGCCGGCAATTGCTGCTGATGGATGTCGAGACGCTCGATGAATTCGGCATCGCTCCCGGGCGGGCGAAGGAAAACGTTACCACTCGCGGGCTCAAACTGGATGGATTGTCGATGGGACAGCGGATTCGCGCCGGCGAAGCGCTGCTGGAAATCACCAAGGAATGCGAACCGTGCCACCAAATGGACGCCATCCGGCAGGGACTTCAGGAAGCGCTGCGCGGGCGCCGCGGAATTCTCTGCCGCGTGATCGAGTCCGGGCAAATTCGGCGTGGCGATGCGATTGAAATCGTTCACGAGCAAGCGCAACGGAATGCAGAAGCGCCAACGCAAAAGCATGCCGGATAAAACGGCCCGCATGCAGCGCCCGCCTTCAGGCGGGCATCTGAATGAAATGCCGGGGCGGTTCATCACAGAATTACTTAGAAACTCGGCGTATGCCCGCCTCAAGGCGGGCGCTACACCAAATCATAAAATCATAGGAGCGATTGAGTGACCACGCGAGACGGATCGAAACACAGCGGCAAACCACTAGTGGGGATCATCATGGGCTCGGACACGGATTTGCCCGTGATGAGCGAATCGGCAAAGATGCTTGAAAAATTTGGCGTGCCATACGAAATCGAAGTGACGTCGGCGCACCGGTCACCGGCACGTACGCACGAATATGCTTCCACGGCGGTCTCGCGCGGACTAAAAGTAGTGATCGTCGCAGCGGGAGGCGCCGCGCATCTGGCTGGAGTCGTCGCGGCGATGTCGACGTTGCCGGTCATCGCCGTGCCCATGGCGACCACTGTGCTGTCGGGGATCGACGCGTTGCTTTCCAGCGTCCAAATGCCCGCCGGAGTCCCTGTGGCGGCCATGGCTATCGACAAGCCCGGCGCAATCAACGCAGCAATTTTCGCTGCGGAGATTCTGGCGACATCGGATCCCGAAGTCGCGCAGCGGCTCACCACGTACAAGGAAGAGCTGGCGAAATCGGTCGCAGAAAAAAGCGCCCGTGTGAAGCAGCAGTATGCCGGGAAAACGAGTTAACTACTCTGCGCGTCAGCGCGAATTCAGAGCGGTAGCGCCAATCCTGCGCGTCAGCGCCAGTCGTCAATGAGAAAAACTTCGGGGCGATTGTAGCCGGGCTCGGCATTTCGCTCCATGATTACACCTTGTCTGGTGGTACGAAATCCCGCATCGAGCATTTCGCGATAGGCGGCGAGACGCGCCATGTTCACGCCGGCGTCGAGGCTCGTTGCGCCGCGTGTGGCGGCGAACTCCTGACACGCGTCGAGCAGGCGGCGGAATTCGCGTGGCGCGTTCGGTTCGCTGCGCACAGCGCCGAATTTCACGTAGCATTTTCCTGTTCCGGCTTCGGTCCCGGCACCCGCGTGGCAGACAGCCAGTCCGGCAAGCTGGCCGCCAGTCCAGGTCAGCACCGTGTCGCCCAGATTTTGCTGGTCTACGGAGCGAATCTCCCGCTCGACGTCCAGCCCATCATAAATCGAGGACGTAAGTTCGCGGCAAGCCTGCAGGCAGGATTGTTTTTCTTCGGGTGAAAGTTCGCTGAAATAAGTCCATTGCGCGGATTTGTGTTTCTCTCCAACTGGAATTTCCATGAGCGCGGTAAGAAAGCGCGGCCAGAATCCGAACTTCTGGTACAGGCCGATGTGTTTCGCGCTGGTGGGGAATGTAAACAGGCCTGCGTGCCGCACTCCCCATTTGTCGAACAACTCCATAGTGGGCGCGAGCAGAAGTTGCGCGATGCCGCGATCCCATAGATCGGGACGAATGGTCAGCGGCCCGAAGAAAC
>JAOAPW010000283.1 GCA_025463105.1 Candidatus Acidiferrum typicum
TATAAAATTGAAGACCAACGGAATTTTGATACGGAAACAGGAAGCGGACCGCATCAAGGCCCTGGGTGTGGAATCCGTCCAGGTCAGTATTTACTCGCATATTCCTGAAGTTCACGACGCTATTACCAAGCTGCCGGGCTCGCTCGAGCAGTCCATCGAAGCCATGCGGCGCCTGCGTGCGCACGGCATTCAGGTGACTATAGCCAATGTGCTAATGGTCCAAAACGTAAGCGACTATGAAGGTGTGAGGGCATTGGCGGCCGAATTGGGAGCGAAGTTTACGATGGATCCGACGATCACTCCGATGATGGATGGAGAGAGAGCCGTCCTTGATTTGAATGTCGACGAGGCTACATTACGCGAGGTTTTCCGTAACCACTCGCTGGTCTTGGAAAACATCGAGGAGGTTTGCGCTCCTCCGCTCGCGCCCGGCGAAGAGGATATGGATCAGTTGCCGTGCAGCGCCGGACATACGGCCTGTTATGTTTCTCCTTACGGAGACGTTTACCCGTGCGTGCAGTTTCCCCTTCCCAGCGGCAACGTGCGGCACACCAAGTTCATCGATATCTGGCGGGATTCCCCGCAATTCAATGAGGTTCGGGGGATCACGTTGCGTGAGATGCCGTCGTGCTCGAAATGCACGCACGGCGCAACCTGCACGCGTTGCCCCGGATTGGCGTATATGGAAGGAAATATGCGCGGACCTTCTTACCAGGACTGCGAAAAATCCTTCGCGCGGACTGGCATACCATCAGAAAATCTGAAAGCAAGGAAGGCGTCTTCGCTGCCTCGTCACTCTGTGCAGTTGGTTCAGATTCAGGGTTTACAGCCCGCTGCTGGAACGATGACGACCAGGGTGTTGGAGAGCAGCCAGCTGAGCGCTTGAACCGCACCGCGTTTAAATGGATCTATTCCCCAAGATTTCGCGACAATGACGCACGTTCGTTCCAGCGGGCCATGCCCGTGCCGCAGCGTTCAGCGCCTCAGCCGATTTTCCCTGATCTGAAAATCAGGAATCCTGCCAAAATGAGTGTGGTGATGAGCCCTGGTTCCAATTGGCGCAAAAAACTATGCCCTGAGCTGGAGTTGATTCTATGCCGCGCCGGCCCGTTCGATACACAGAATCCGAATTAAATTGTTGCTGCATGCGTTACTAATTTCTTTTTCCCCGCCTTTTCAGTTGCGTTGGAGTGTCCATCCGTAGCAGATTATCGCCGGATGAGTGAACGGCAGCTAAATCCCACTCTGCGCTGGGTTGCGATTGTATTCGCGGTCTTCGCGGTGGCATGGCTTTCCTATGCAGGCGTACTCCACGCGATGGCTAGCCACTATGGCGCTTCTTCGAATCCCGACGACTGGCCCCGAGCCTCACAGATAGAACCCGCAAATGCCGAAAATTGGTATCGGTTAGGGCGTTACCGTCAGCTCGATTTCGAACATTCCGATCTGCCGCTGGCGATTACTTATTACCGGCGCGCGGTGGAACTCGACCCTCATTCTCCATACTACAAACTGGACCTGGCGAGCGCACTCGAGATGAACGGCGATGACGCGGAGGCGGAAAAATATTTTCGCGGGGCGCAAGAAAATTATCCGATCTCGGCGGAGGTGTCCTGGCGGTATGGAAATTTCCTTTTACGCCAGCAGCGATTACCGGAAGCCTATGCGGAAATTCATCGGGCGGTGATGGTGGATTCCAAGCTACTCCCTCTGGCCGTCTCGCGCGCCTGGCACAGTAATCCCGACGTGCGCGTGCTGCTCGACCAGGTTTTGCCGAACACAGTTGAAGCGGATTGGCAGGCACTCTCCTACATGCTTCAGGTAGGGGACGCCACTGCGGCCTTGGCCGTGTGGAATCACCTGATGGCTCTGAAGCCTCGCATTGACTGGAAAATTCTGTATGCCTTCATCGATTTGATGATAAATCAGGACCGCTTCGATGAAGCGGGATCCGTTTGGCGGCAGGCGCTGACGGCCGGAGGAATTTTTCTGCCTTCGTCTCCGGCCAATTCGCTCGTTTTCGACGGAGGATTTGAAAGCGACCTGTCGAACGGCGGTTTCGGCTGGCGACAGAAGGACGTCCTGGGCGCTGATTTCGATTTTGACACCGAAGAAAAGCATTCGGGTTCGCGTTCGGCTCGGGTCATCTTCGATCGTTCGCAGAATCCTTCCTACGAGCATCTATATCAAGAGGTTCTTGTGGCGCCGAGCGCGCGCTATCGCTTTAGCGGTTTTCTCCGCACGGACCATATTTCAACCGATAGCGGTATGAGGTTTGAGATCAGAGATCTGCGCCAGCCGAAAGACCTCGACGTTCTCACCACCAACGAAACTGGCACCGAACCGTGGACCGAGGAAAAGGCTGAGTTCACCACGGGGCCGCAAACCCACTTGATTTACGTATTCCTGCGGCGGATCGCGGGAACTCACTTCGACAACAAGCTCAGCGGCACGGTGTGGGTGGATGACGTTGCCATTGTTCCCGCCAGTGGGCCTCAATGACCGTAATACGAGTCGGCATCTGCCTGTCGGTCGCATTCGCCGTGATTGCGCATGGCGCGGTCGAGCCCTGGTCGGAAGCGGTTTTGGAAGCGGGCGCGGCTGCATTGCTCTTGGTATGGGCTGTGAGAGCGTCGTTTGACGGCGAATTCAAAATAGTGTGGAATCCGCTGTTGGGGCCGCTGCTCGTCTTGTGGCTGGTGGCAGCCTTGCAACTGGCGACAGGCCGCACTGCCTACCCGTTTGTGACTCGCATAGAATTGCTTAAGTACACCGCGCTGCTGGCATTGTTTTTTCTTTGCGTGCAAGCCTATCGAACGCTGGAGCACTGGCATGGTTTTGTCTGGTTCTTGCTGATACTCGGATTTTGCGTTTCCGTCTTCGCAATTCTGCAGCACTTTACATTCAATGGAAAACTATATTGGATGCGCGAAATCCGCTACGCCGGGATTCCTTTCGGTCCCTACGTCAATCGAAATCATTTTGCGGGCCTGGTGGAATTGTTGATACCGCTCGGCCTGGCCATCCTGATCTTGAGGGCGGAGCGGCGCGACCAGTTGCCGCTGGTCGCACTGTTCACCTTGTTTCCCATTGGAGCGCTATTTCTGTCCGCTTCGCGTGGCGGCATCATGAGTCTCTTCGCCGAAATCGGATTACTGGCCATCCTGATCTTATTCCGCCGAAGAGAAAGCAAGGAACTCGTGGCCGCGGGCTTGGTCGTGGTTCTTGCCATTGCTCTGGTGTCATGGCTTGGAATAGGGCGCGCCATCGAGCGCTTTGCGAGTTACAAAACCTTGGAAGTGTCTGAAGGACGCCGCGTCGGGATGCTACATGGAACTTGGCGAATTTTTCTGGATCACCCCGTAACCGGAACCGGGTTTGGCACCCTGCAGGAAGTATTTCCCCCTTACGAAACAGTTTATGATGGACTTATCGTCAATCACAGCCATAACGATTATGCAGAACTTCTCTCGGACACAGGCGTAGTGGGCGGTCTTTGCGGTTTGGCATTCCTGGTCTTATTGGCATGGATCGGATGGAAGAATCTCACTGCGGAACGCAATGCCATGAGGCTCGCCTACCATGTCGGTGCCCTGGTTGCCTGTTCCGGCCTGCTCGTACATGCGATCGTGGATTTTAATTTTCACATTCCTTCAAACGCACTTGTTTTTCTGTTGCTGGCAGGGCTTGCAACATCACAGGCGCCCTCTTCCCGTATCCACAATAAAGCTTGAGCCTATCGGCTGGCGGTTGATGTAACAGCTCTAAACGGTCTCAAGTGGGGGCGGCTCCATTTGAGGGATTTCTTCAGGCACATCGAATGGTTAACGCCGCCGACACGTTACACATTGTTGCAGCGCGATGTACCGATCCGGAACAATTCGCTTTATCGAAAACAATTAGCCTTGACATGAGAAAACTGCCTGTATAATGGCAGTCGCGTGGGGGATTTAAGTCGATGACTCTTCAAAAACCGGGCGCTCGCCGCCTGATCGTGGAATTGTCTGGGCGGGTTGGACTATTTGTTCTGTTGGTGTCCCCGGCCATTCTTGCTCAACAACAAAAATCGGTGCCACCCACGAAGGCGGCAGTACCGCCGACGCACATGGATACACGGGCTGAGCTCAACGATCGTATCGCGCAACTTGCAACCGCGACTTCCGTAAAACAGGGCGACTACGTGATCGGGAGCGGTGATCTTTTGGGAGTGGAAGTCTTCGACGTGCCCGAACTTTCCCGCGATGTAAGAGTCAACGAAACAGGATTTATTTCGCTCCCGCTGATTCCGGTGAAAGTGCACGTCGCCGGACTGACGACCTTCCAACTGCAGGACAAACTTGCAGAATTATTGCAGACCAACGGCCTGGTAACAACGCCGCAGGTCAGCGTGTCTTTGAAGGAGCAACATAGCCAGCCCATTACGGTAATAGGATCAGTCAAGAATCCGATGGTGATCCAGGCCGTCCGCCAAACGACTCTTCTTCAGGTTCTTTCTCAGGCAGGAGGGGTTGCAGATGACGCTGGCAGCATTGTCGTGATCACGCGTCCGCCTTCGGTACCTGAAGGACCCGGGGAAACTGAAACAGAGAACGCAGCGAAGGTTGCCAGCGAGCCTCAGACATTCATGATCAGTTTGAACGATCTGCTCGATACCGGCAATTCGACTTTCAATATCCCCGTTTTAGGGGGCGACGTTGTTTCCGTGCCACGCGCCGGAATCATTTACGTTGTCGGTGCGGTCCAGCGCCCCGGTGGCTTCGTGATGCAAAGCGACCGAGACCGCATGACTACTCTGAAGATCCTTTCGTTAGCCGGGGGAACCACGGGAAGTGCCAAGGAAAGGCAAGCGGTGATTCTGCGGAAGAATCTGGAAACGGGTAAGCGCGATGAGGTGCCCGTGGACCTGAAAAAAGTGATGCAGCTCAAGACCGAAGACGTAATGTTGCAGCCCAGCGACATTCTATTCATCCCCGACAGCTCAGGGAAGAAAGCTTTGCATCGCGCGGGAGATGTGGCCATAAGTCTCACCACGGGCCTCGCACTGATAACTGCCACAAAATTTTAGTTGCAGCGGCCCGCATGAATCCGGTTTGACATCTTGGAGTAGACGAAATCCTATGGATGAAACAAACGATCTAGTACCGCGCGAAAAATCCGCGAGCGGGTCAGTGGACTCGCTTCAGACGCGGTCGCCGTTCCTGGCGCTGGATCTGATGCCGCGTGAGCCTCACCTGCTCGACTATCTGATCGTTTTACGCAAGCATCAGTGGCTGATCCTGTTCTTTCTGCTGGCGATTGTTTCGATCGTCTCCATCGCCACGATCCGCATGCAGCCTGTCTACCAGGCCACGGCCAGAGTAGAAATCGACCGCGAGAACGCGAACGCGATGCATTTCTCTGATTCCGATTCGTACGACATGTACGCGGATTTGGAAGATTACATCACGACGCAATCGAAGATTCTCCAGAGCGAAACCCTGGCGATGCTCACAGTCAGGTCCATGGGACTGGATAATTTGCCGGAGTTCGGCGGCAACCCGGCCAAGCCTGTGAAACCCTCGGCGCCTGGCAGCGAGGCTAGCCTCCATCGTCCTCCGTCACTCGGCGCGTTTCTCGGCAGGATGACTATCAAGCGCGTGCCCAACAGCCGTTTGCTGGACGTAACGTTTGAGTCGACCGATCCCAGCCTGGCCGCGCGTATCGTCAACGCACATTTAAATAATTTCATCGAAGAGAATTTCCGGAGCCGTTTCGAAGCGGCGACGCAAGCTTCCAACTGGCTTTCCGGCCAGCTGAACGAAATGAAGATCAAGGTGGAGAACGCCGAGGATGCCCGCCTGGCCTATGAGCGTCAAAATCAGATTTGGACGATTGACGAAAAAAATGACATCAGTTCGCAAAAGCTGGCGGATCTCAATAAGCAGTTAACCGACGCACAAGCGGACCGAATCAATAAAGAGGCGGTCTATCAACTGGCGCAAGCAGGAAATTATGACGCAATTTCCGCCGTTCGGGAGAGCGGCGTCATCCAGGATATTCTCAAGCAGCAGAGCGCTTTGAGCGCTCAGTACACCGATGCAGTCAATCAGTATGGGCCGAAGTATCCCAAGGTTGTCCGCTTGCAGGCTCAACTGAAAGATCTCGACGGACTCGTGGCTCGTGAAAAGGCGAATATCGCCAACCAGATGGAGGCGGAGTACCACGGTTCACGGCAACGGGAGTTGCTGCTGAAAAATGCGTTGGACGCGCAAAAGGCCGAAACGAACCAAATGGCCGAAAAACTGGTTCAGTACAACATCCTGAAACGTGAGGCCGATACAAACAAGCAATTGTATGACGGGATGCTTCAAAAATTAAAGGAAGCGGGCATCACCGCCGGACTGCGGTCCTCGAATATTCGGGTCGTGGATCCGGCCCTGATTCCTTCCGGCCCCTCCCGCCCGAACAAGACGCGCAACATCATGCTGAGCGTCCTGGTCGGGCTGATCGGTGGAATCGGCTTGGCTCTCTTGCGCGAATATCTGGATAACACGGTGAAGACACCGGACGACATTGAAACCCTGGCGAGGCTACCATCTCTGGCTGTTGTTCCCTCGCTTACCAATTCCAACGGAAAACGCAACGGACGTTTCGCGAAATTGTTGAAGGCCCCGGTGATTGCAGGCAAGGAAGACCGGGCGGAGCTTATCTCGCATAATATGCCGCAGTCGCAGATGTCCGAAGCATTTCGCGCACTGCGGACGTCGTTGCTGCTGTCCCAGGCCGATCATCCTCCGCAAGTCATCCTGATGACCAGCGCGCTGCCCCGCGAAGGCAAGACGACTGCGGCAGTAAATCTGGCCGTGACTCTCGCGCAGCTTGGTGACAAAACGCTTCTGGTCGACGCCGACTTGCGCAAGCCTGGAATTAACCGCGCCTTGAGCCTGGTTGACGGCAAGCATGCCGGTTTGAGCTCCTACCTGGCCGGGGTATCCTCGCTCGATCTGATTACCGTGCCGCATCCTGCCATCACGAACCTGGCCGCCATTCCGACGGGGCCCATTCCGCCGAATCCGGCCGATCTTTTGTCATCACGCAGGCTGACCGAACTTATCGCCGAACTTCGTACCCGGTACAAATTCGTGGTCATCGATTCTCCGCCGATCATGGCCGCGACCGACGCGGTGATTCTCTCGGTTCTGGTCGATGGCGTGTTGCTGGTCGTCCGCAGCGGTGAAACTCCCAAGGAAGCCTTTACTCGCACACGCGATCTTCTGGCCGGAGTGAAGTGCCGCATGCTCGGCGTGGTGCTGAATGCCGTGGACGCCAGTTCGCCCGACTACTACTACTCGTATCGTTACTATCCGTATTCCTACGGCGGGTATGGCCGGGAAGACGAAGGAAAGAAATCGCGAAAATCCCGTCGGTCCGAAAACTCGGAATCGCAACTGGGCCCGGACTAGACGCCAGGGAGGATCCTGAATTGGTTTATTTAATTACTGGTGGTGCAGGTTTTGTGGGATCGCATCTTGCGGAGCGGTTGCTGGAACGCGGAGATGAAGTCCTGCTCCTGGACAACCTCTCGACGGGCAGCATGGAAAATATCCGCCACCTGAAGAAATATGACCGAATGCATTATTTTCTCGAACCACTTGAAAATCGCCAATTGCTGGCGGAGTTGGTGGATGAGGCCGACGTCATTTTCCACCTGGCTGCAGCGGTGGGAGTCAAGCTGATCGTGGAGAGCCCGGTACGAACGATCGAAACGAACGTAAACGGCACGCAAATGGTGCTCGAGGCTGCGTGTAGGAAGCTTAAGCGTGTCTTCATTGCCTCGACTTCGGAAGTCTACGGGAAGAACACCAATGTGCCCTTCCACGAGGATGCTGATCTGGTGCTTGGACCCACCACCAAGGGCCGCTGGAGTTATGCGGCGTCAAAGGCGCTCGATGAATTCCTGGCTCTCTCCTACTGGAAAGAAAAGAGACAGCCGGTGGTGGTTGCTCGTTTGTTCAATACGGTGGGACCCCGGCAGACCGGGCGTTACGGCATGGTGCTGCCGAATTTTGTGGCCCAGGCTCTGGAAGGTGCACCGATTACGGTTTATGGCACTGGGCAGCAATCGCGCTGTTTTTGCGACGTGCGTGATTCGGTGGAAGCCATCCTGCGGCTGGTCGCCACAGACAAGGCCGTCGGCGAAGTTACCAACATTGGGAACGATTTCGAAGTAACAATCGAGGACCTCGCTCAACGTGTCCGGGAGCAGGCCGGGAGCTCTTCTCCCATCCAGTATATTCCTTACGATCAGGCGTACGAGCCCGGGTTCGAGGACATGTTCCGGCGGGTACCTTGTCTTGACAAGCTGGAAACTTTGACGGGATTCCGACCCAAGACGGCCTTGCCGGAAATCATAGATCGCGTCGTGGCCTATCAGGGCAGAAAAAAAGAACTTGTAGCTGCCCGAAGAGAAGCAGCAAGCACAAGAGTTTGAGTGTTTAGGCCCGATTCGACCGAGGACTCTCCTGTTATGAGAAGGGACAAGCCGGTTGTCCGGGCCTTTTGATTTTCGGGGCTTTACGATATCGTACCCGGTGAATGCGTTTCGTACGAGCGACGGAAATGGGGAATGCGATTCGCTCGAACGGGCGGCGCCGAATCAATGTAGGGGTGGAAAAATGAGCGGCGCGCGGATCTATGAATCGCTGGGGCGCGATCACACTGCCGCGGATGTTGCTGTCGCGTCTGCGCCGCGCTCTGTCAGTACGGCTCACTCGTGGCACGCAACACTGCTTTTTCTTTTCTTCCTTCTGACGCTCCCATTGGTGAATCCATGGGTCCGCGGCGATGGAGTCGGCTACTACGCCTATTTGCGCTCTGCATTGATTGACCACGACCTGAATTTTGAAAACGATTATTTTGCGGGAAACAAATCATTCGTGATGGCCCGGTTCGACTCGCAAGGACATTTGCTCCCCGAGATGTACACAAAGACGGGTCACGTCGAAAATCATTTCAGCGTGGGGCCCGCAATTCTATGGGCTCCCGTCCTGGTTACAGTTCATCTTGCGGTTCTCTTGCTTGATCGTTTTGGCGCGCACATTGCCGCAGATGGATATTCGCGTCCCTATGTGCTGGCCATGGGACTTACGACCGCGTTTTACGGTTTTGCGTCGTTATTTCTGGCGTTTCGAGTGGCTCAAAAATACTTCGAGCAGCAGTGGGCATTCCTTGCCACGCTTGGAATCTGGCTGGCCAGTTCCTTGCCGGTGTATATGTATTTCAATCCTTCCTGGTCGCACGCATTTTCGGCATTTTCGGTTTCCCTGTTTCTTTGGTATTGGGATCGCACCAAATTGCAGCGGACCATGTCGCAGTGGACGGTTTTGGGTGTGTGCGCCGGTCTCATGGGAAATGTTTATTACCCAAATGCCATTTTGTTGGTATTCCCGGTGCTGGAGTTGTTTTGCCTGGTTCGTGACTCGCACCGCGATCCCGGCCGAGCGTCCGTATTCGCTCGGAAATTGCCGTTGTGTTCCGCGGTATTTGTAATCGCCTTCCTGTTATCGCTATTGCCCACTTTCATCACCCGCCTGATTATTTATGGAAGCCCATTTGAAACGGGATACCCCGCAATCTGGAAATGGAATTGGAATTCTCCGTCATTCTTACAGGTCCTG
>JAOAPW010000367.1 GCA_025463105.1 Candidatus Acidiferrum typicum
TTGGCACCGGAGGATTGGGCGCGCCTCTTGGATTGTATCTGGCTGCCGCGGGCGTAGGCCATCTGGGCCTCGTGGATTTCGATGTCGTGGATTTTTCAAATCTGCAGCGCCAGGTGACGTTTTCGACCGGCGATGTGGGCAAACATAAAACAGAAGCGGCCAAAGAGCGCCTCTCGGGACTTAATCCCACAATCGAAATCGAAACATTCGAAACCAGACTCACCAGCGAAAACGCTTTGGACATGTTCCGCGATTTCGACATCATCGTGGATGGCACGGATAATTTTCCCACTCGTTTTTTGGTGAACGATGCCTGCCTGCTGCTTGGCAAGCCAAACGTTTACGGCTCCATTTTCCGGTTCGAAGGGCAGGCAACCGTCTTCGGTTATCCAGGCGGGCCGTGCTACCGCTGCCTGTATCCGGAGCCTCCTCCGCCGGGACTCGTGCCCTCATGCGCAGAGGGCGGCGTACTGGGCGTGCTGCCTGGCATTGTAGGGTCGATTCAGGCCATGGAAACGATTAAGCTGATACTGGGAACCGGAGAGCCGCTTGTTGGGCGACTGCTACTGTTTGACGCGCTTGCCATGCGATTCCGGGAACTGAAGCTGCGCAGGAATCCGTCTTGCCCGATGTGTGGCGACCACAGGACGATTACGAAACTGATCGATTATGAAGAGTTTTGCGGGATTCGCGGTGAGGAGGCTCCCCCTATGACAGACGGTATTCCGGAGATTAGTGCGAAAGATTTGAAGGCGCGGCAAGATCGCGGTGACGACCTTTTCATTCTGGATGTGCGCGAACCACATGAATATCAGATTTGCAATCTTAATGGGAAACTGATTCCGCTCGGGGAACTCCCACGTCGCGTGAACGAGCTTGATAGTTCGCGAGAGATGGTCGTTCATTGCCGCAGCGGCAAGCGCTCAGCTGACGCTATCCAATTTTTGCAGAAAGCCGGGTTCAAGAAACTCCTGAACCTGAAGGGTGGCGTTCTGGCTTGGGCGGATGAAGTCGACCCTAGCATGCCCAAGTATTAGAAAACGGAAAGCCCCCCGGGGTCTGAAGGCCCGGGGTACAGCAATGCGAATCCAGGCGCGGAGGATGAATGGCTTCAACCAAAATTATAGTTCGTAATGATGGCCCGTTGCGTGTCGAAGGGGAGATTGAACTCGTTGACATGCAGGGGCAACCCTATGGGCTTGCCGGACGCACAGCAATTGCTCTCTGCCGCTGCGGCCACTCTGCAAATAAGCCTTTTTGCGACGGGGCTCACAAGGCAGCCGGATTTCAGGACCAGCAGCAGGCTCGCGAGCTTCCTCCACCGAAACCTCAGGTTTAAAGCCGTCGCCAACGGTTTTGTTGCCGATATTTCCCGCCCAAAAAGCGACCCAGTGCCAAAACCGCAACAGGTATGTGTCGAATTGGGAAGCTCAGGTACGCATCGGTAACATATCTACCCGTTCTGTCGGGTCGCCATTCACTCCATGCAGTTGTGTCGATTCGGGACAGCCCTGTAACTCCTCTGTTTGCTCGAAGATGTTAAATACTTCTTAGGCCTACCTCAAAGGCGATGAACTTGCATCCCCTACGGGCGTCAATCGCAACTGTGCGGTTGAGACTGCTCGACTGGGGGAGCGGTGAGTGTGTGGAATCAAATCCGGGCATGGACTTGGCGTCTCCGCTGGATACTAGCGGGGGGCGCAGGGGTCGCGTTTATTGTCGTGGCGGCCTGGTCGCGCCAACTTGCCTTCTCTTCCGAACCCATTCTTTACTCTTATCTGCAGATCGTCGGCAGCCTACTCTGCTTTACCTATGCCGCAAACGCCATGGTGCGATTCCGCGGCACCCATGACCGAAGGACGCTGATTCTTGCCTTCGGTTTTGTGCTCTCCGGCGTGATTGAAACTGTAGCAACATTCAATTTTTACGATGTTCTGGCAGGCGGCGCGACCGGCCAGATGCGCGTGCCCATAGCATGGATGGTCAGCCGGACGTTGCTCGCTCTCGTCCTGATTGCAGCGCTCGTAGTGGAACGGCGCGTTCCCAATTCGCGAGATCCGGGCCGGGAGATTGCTATCGCACTGACCGTGGTGGTTGCCGTCGCATATTTGACCAGCGCGGCGTACCTGGGATCTCCACTCGAGGCAGGCATGCACCCCGGGGCCCTGATTGCCAGGCCTGCGGACTTGTTCCCCGCATTTTTGTTTGCTGTGGCGGCCATCGGATTTGGCAGGAGTCAGCGGCGAACAGGTTCCGCTGTGGACATCACATTCCTGGCGGCCCTCTGGTTGAATGTCGCGTGTCACCTTGCCGCGAGCCAGTCCGAGCGTCTGCTTGATGCGCCCTTCACGCTGGCACAAGTTCTGAAAGTTAGCAGCTACGCGCTGGTGCTGGGTGGAGCGCTGCTTGATAACGCAAGACTTTTTGATCAGGTTCGCCAACTCGCCGTTACCGATCCTCTTACGGGTTTGTCCAACTACCGCACTTTGATCAACGTGGTTGAGTCCGAAATGCAGCGCTCGCGCCGCACCGGGCGTCCTTTCGCGATCTTGTTGCTGGATCTAGACGGCCTGAAGTCAATTAATGACCGTTACGGCCATTTGGTCGGCAGCCGCGCCATATGCCGTCTGGCGAATGTTCTCCGAGTGCATTCGCGAGCGATGGATACGGCGGCGCGTTATGGCGGGGATGAATTTGCACTGGTGTTGACTGAAGCAAGCTCAGAGGCGGCGGCCGCAGTGAGCCGTCGTATCTGCGAGCGGCTGGCGAAGGATGGTGAAACTCCGCATGTCACCGTCAGTGTCGGCGCCGCTGTATTTCCACAAGACGGAGAAACGATCGACGCTCTATTCAATGCAGCTGACCTGGCGCTTTACGGCATGAAGGGCCGCTCGGACGGCATTCAGACGCTGGCCCGTATTGCGGCCTGCCTCTAGTTGAAAGAAATCGGGTGCGGGCTCTACTCGGAGTCCGCCAAATAACTGAGGGAACGATGACGATTGGTATGGAGCGTTTTGAAAAGAGAATCCCGATGGCGATTGCGGTTCACATTTCCGGGCACAGCAATGCGCCTGGCGTGGAGACGGCGTTCACCGAGAACGTCAGTTCACGCGGCGCGCGCGTGATGAGTTCACGCCGCTGGCGCCCCAATGAAATGTTGGAAATCGCGTCCCTGCCAGGCGACTTCCGCGCGAAAGCGCGAGTCGCGTACTGTCAGTCACAAAGCGAAGGCTTTGTCATCGGACTTGAGTTCCTAGAGCCGACCGGCCGGTGGGTAATCAACGCCCCGGCTGTCTCAGGGAAACCGCTGCAAGGATAGGAGGAACACGCGAAGGCAAAAAACTGGCGTAACAAATTATTACCCCAGAGAGCCGGACAACCCGCGGGAACGGGATGCCCGGCTCTTTGGTTTTTGAAGACTACTCGTGCTGCAGAAAC
>JAOAPW010000441.1 GCA_025463105.1 Candidatus Acidiferrum typicum
GACTGGACTCTAATCAAATTATACTATACCCGCATGACGGAGCAAACAAAAACGCCGCTGGACGTAAAAGAAGAGACGGTCATCGTTCATTATGATACACGTCTGCCAAAACTTTCGCTCATGCAGCGAATCCAGATTCCCATCATCGGATGGGTGGTCTGGGCAATCATTCGCATTCTTGGACCAACGATACGATTCGAAGTTCTCGGCGGACAAAAGGTTGGCCGCGACTACCGGCCCGACCAGCCTCCGAGCGTTTATGCCTTCTGGCATCGATGCATCCTCGCGGGTACATGGTACTTTCGGAATCGTAACGCCGTTCTGATGAACACTACGAACTTCGACGGGCAGTGGACCAAGCGCGTGATTGAGCGGCTGGGCTATGGCACGGCGCAAGGCAGTTCGACAAGAGGCGGTCTTCGCGGACTTGCGGTAATGGCGCAGCGGCTTGAAGAAGGGTTGGATGCCGCGTTCACCATCGACGGTCCGCGCGGCCCGCGTTATGTAGCCAAGCCCGGTCCCGTGATGCTGGCTCGCCGCACCGGTCGGTCCATTGTCGTGTTCCACATCGGCCTCGAACGCGCATGGACGCTTAAAAAAACCTGGGACCTGTTCCAGATCCCGAAACTTTTCACTCGCGCGATTCTTGTTATTGCCCCGCCTATCGAGGTACCCGAGAACACCAATCGCGAAGGTCTCGAAGAAAAACATCAGGAGATGCAGAAGATGCTGGAACGTGTGCGCGACGTCGCCGAGAATTGGTTCTCGCTTTCCGAACAGGAGCGCGAGCGCGAACGCACGCTTTGGAACGTGTGATTTGTTCTGGAAACTATTTCCGCTGTGCGAGCTGAATCCGCGGTTCCTCGGGAGACACTTCAACTATTTTTCCATCACGCAGGATATAAATAGGCAGCCCATCGCGCGCATGATCTTCCCAGACTTTTTCCACGGCCGCCTTGAGCGCCATTTCAGCGCGTTCGACAAGCGGCAATTCAAGGACGTTTGCAGGAGGCTTTTTCATTTTCCGCCATAATGTAAGACCAAGTCTTAATACTCGTTGACTCTTATTATACTCAGTTTATCGTCTGTCTCGGAAGCTACGATTACCGGACTCTCACCTGAATTGTCAAACAAAGTCCATGACTCGGCGAGGGTTCGATAGGTCGTCAGAAAATTCTTAATCGAGCGTTCAAATCGCCGGCGCATGACAGCTTCGGGCACATCATGCCCGCCTCGAAGGACCCTTCCTCTAACCCGGTCCAAAGTGAGTTCGATTTGCGACACCCAGAGGTAGAAAAAATGTACTGGTATCCCTGTTATTGAGTTGGCGAATCGAGTTCATATGGCTACGGCCTGAAAGTGTAGTCTCAAACCCAAAATCATCACCTCGTTTACGGAAACGATCGATTTCAAATAGCAACAGTCTTCCCGCTTGAAAAGCTGCGACTTCCGGTGAAAAAGGCGAAAAGTGGTTTTACCCGCGCCGTTCGGTCCCGCGATGATATAAACGTTTGGCTTCACGCAATTCTTGGGTGATCGGGATCATTAATTCAAAAACGGCTGATCATTCTGCGGCAATTCTCAACGGCTTGTATCGCTGAGGGTCACCTGCGCCGTCATTTTCTGCCCGCCGCGATAGAATTCCACTTTCACCGTATCGCCCGGCCGCTTCCGATTCAGCGCCAGATTCAAATCCATTTGCTCCGTAATCGGCCGGCCGTCGATACTGGTCAAGACATCGCCGCCGAGCAGGATCCGGCGCATTCCCAGGATGGCCGTGCGATTTCCTCCGCGTAAGCCCGCGCGATCAGCCGGACCGCCGGCGGAGACGCGCTCGATCAGCAGGCCCTCTTGCACCGGCAGTTTTAATTCTTCCGCGACTGGGGGAGAAATCACGCGAGCTTCGACTCCCATCGTGGCGCGGCGAACCCGGCCTTCGGTGATCAGATCCTGAGCGATGAGCCTCGCCGTGCTGATCGGAATTGCGAAGCCGATTCCCGCAGTCGTCCCCGACGGCGTATAGATCGCTGAATTGATGCCAATCACTTCACCGTGTGAGTTCAGCAGCGGGCCGCCGGAATTGCCCTGGTTGATGGCGGCATCGGTTTGGATTGCGCCGTCAATCACCGTGGTCTGTCCCGTCTGCACCGTGCGCCCCAGCGCGCTGACAACTCCCGTAGTGAGCGTGCTCTGAAATCCGAATGGATTTCCAATCGCCAGCACGCGCTGCCCGACCAGCAAGCCGTCTGAATCACCCATGGTGAGCGCGGGAAGTTTGCGGTCCTTCGGATCGATCTTTACCATCGCGATATCGTTGCGCTCATCGGCGCCAACGAATTTTGCATCGTAGTGCGAGCGGTCGCCTAGGGTAACCGAAATCGCCTGCGCTCCCTGCACCACATGATAATTAGTGAGAATGTAGCCACGCGGGTCAATCACAAAACCGGAGCCAGCGCCTTCGACCGGAACCGGTTCCATGAACACATCATATTCCAGCGTTCGCGTGACGATGTTGGCCACAGCGGGCGCAGCCTGGCTGTAGATCTTTACGGTGAGCACTTCGTCGCCGACGAGTTCGTTGCCCTTGGGCTCAGGAAACGCAGCCGGCACTGCTTCGACGTGTACCGGCTGGCGCTGGCCCCAGCGGCTCCCCGCCCAATACGCTCCCAGCACGAGTACCAGGCCCAGCGCCAGCAGACGGACTACGCCGCCCTTACTTTTTCCTGCGGTCATTTTGAGTAACCTCCCGCGGCTGCCTGCTTTGCTCAACTTCCAAATTCTTGAGTTTAGCGACCAGCGCGACGACTTGCTCCCGCGTATGCTCGAGCGAGCCCGAGCAATCAATCACTTCATCGGCCATTCGGCGTTTTTCTTCGTTCGGCATTTGTGCGGCGATGCGCTGCCGGGCCTGTTCGAGCGTGAGTCCACGACCTGCGATTCCGGCGGCATCTTGCTGCGTAAGACGCGCAAGCTGTTGTTCCGGTGTGCACCAGGTGACCACGAGGCAGTCGAGCTTCGATGCGTATCCGGCCTCGATCAGCAAGGCCGCCTCCACGACGGCGATCGCGTGCGGATCGGCACGCTCGATGGCGTCAAGTTCGCGATCCTGCGTTTCAAGCACGCGCGGGTGAACGATTGCGTTTAACCGCGCCAAACGCGCCGGGTCTGCAAACACGATGGCCCCCAGTTTCTTGCGGTCCACTCGGCCATCCGCAGTGAGGATATTGCGTCCAAATTCGCGCACCACATCCTCGTAAGCGGCGGCCCCGCGCTCGATCAAATGGTGCGCGATCTTGTCGTCGTCAAGCAGGTGGCAGCCGAGTTCGCGAAGAATCGCGGCGACTGTGGTTTTTCCAGTGGCGATTCCGCCTGTCAAGCCTACGCGCAACATCAGGGTTTGGCCGCCACCGCGCCCGGAGCTGTAGATAACGCTGCGTGAGCGCGTCGCAAGCGGGCCGCTTTCACCGTATTGCTCATCAGCATCGCGATCGTTAGCGGACCGACGCCGCCAGGTACCGGCGTGATCGCTCCGGCGATTTCCGCGACTCCGGGATGTACGTCCCCAACGAGCACAGCCCCTTTTTCCCGGAACTGCGCCAGCTTCGCCGGGAATTTCGCGAAGCTGCGTTCGGCTTCGGCTGCGTCGGTA
>JAOAPW010000478.1 GCA_025463105.1 Candidatus Acidiferrum typicum
TTTTCGTTCCATGTGGCGTGGCGCACCTCGACCACCAGCGGATAATCCGCGAATCGCTTGAGGAGATTCTTCAGATAGGCGATATTTTCGTCCGTGCGATGAAATGAAAACGGGAACTGGAGCAGGACAGCGCCCAGTTTTCCGGCATCACGCAGGACATCGAATCCTGCGCGGACGGCGCGCTCATCTTCGTCCGTCGCGTCCGCTTCATGTGTGAATTTCTGCCAGAGTTTTGCCGTGAACTGGAATCGAGGATTGGCCGAAACGCGCTCGATCCATTGCCGAGAATGCTCAGCCCGCACAGGCTGGTAGAACGATGTGTTGATTTCAATTGTGTCGAAAAATTCGGCGAGGTAGGCGGCTTCGTGGAAGCCTCGCGGCTTTGGCGCGGGGTAAACAATCCTGCCCCAATCCGTATAAGACCATCCTGCAGGACCGATGCGGATTGTGCCTGCGCCACCTTTCCGATTTTCAGACTTCGTGGCCATAGAAAACGACTCGAATCCTTTTGGGACTGAAGTTCCTCCTGCTTAGCTTATCCTGATTTTCTGCCACCGAAGCAAGTTTACCCATTCGAAGCGCAGACAGGATTGTTCCGACCGGGCTGGTTGAGTACGATGTATGTTGCTTGCGTTAATCGAGACTAATAGAGGCCACCAAACAAGAATATGAGTAGAATTTTTGAGGCTCTAAGAAATGCACAACGGGCGCGCGATGGCAAGTTGCAGCCGGCTGTTCCGGTTGAAGGCGCCACTGAAGTTCCGGACCGCCGCCGGAGCCGCCGGTGGTCTCTCGACATTTCCGTATATGTATACGGACACGGGCCCGGCAAGGAACCTTTTCATGAAGAAGCGCACACGCTGCATGTAAACGCGAATGGAGCGCTAATCCTCCTCAGCGTTCCCGTAATGAAGGGACAAAAATTGCTGCTTACCAACCGGCTGACGCAAAAGGAACAAGACTGCCGCATCGTCTTTCTCGGTACACGCCGCAGCCGCACTGTCGAAGCCGGGATCGAATTCCCGCATACCAATCCCGGCTTCTGGAATCTACCCGCAGAATCGTGATTCGTGATTTGTGATTCGTTAGTTGCAAGATACCGTCAGGAAAGTTTTCCTGTATAGAGCGCCATACCGACTGCCGCATCCATTTTGATCCGTGCCAGCGCGCGAATTTCGCTGTGGCTGCGAATGCCGCCCGCGGCAGTGATGGGGCGGCGAGTCGCGCCACGCAACGCGCGAAACCACCCGAGATTCGTGCCGCGCATCGTGCCTTCCGCGTCAACATAGGTGCAAAGAAATTCCGACGCGTATTTCTCCAGTTCAGGGATCACTGCTTCCGGACCGAGCCGCAACTTTTCGCGCCAGCCTCGCACCAAAATTTGTCCGCCTTCCGTATCGAGCGCGACGATAATCCTACGCCGCCCGATTCGCGATACAAGACGCTTCAGGAACGCGCTATTCACGCGGCCGTTGCGGAATGCCGCGCTGCCGACAATTATTTTTTCCGCTCCCCAGCCGGCAATTTTTTCGGCTCGCGCCACGGTGCGGATTCCTCCACCCACGCGCACTCGCATTTTGCGTTTTCCGGCGGCGGCGCAAAGCTGTCGTACCAATCTGGCATTGCTTCCCTTCCTCATGGCCGCGTCCAGATCAATCACGTGAATCAGCGGATACCCGCCGAACTTATCGAGCAGGCCGAGGACGTCATCCACGGCGAGACGCCGCTCGCGTCCGTGGACTAACTGGACGGCGCGCCCGGATTGCAAATCGATGCAAGGAATCAGCATGTTAAATCAGTCACCCCGATTGGCGAACGGAAATGGAATGTTCACCGAGATATCGCTTGAGTTCTCCAAGGCCCTGAATGCGATCGTGAAAAATCGACGCGGCCAGCGCCGCATCGGCGCGGCCTTCGCGAAACACTTCCAGAAAAGTTTCCGGCGTGTCGGCGCCGCCCGAGGCAATGACCGGAACGTTCACGACACGTGAAATCGCCGCCGTCAGCGCGCAATCGAATCCCGAGCGCATGCCGTCGCGATCCATCGAAGTGACCAGAATTTCCCCGGCGCCGCATTCCACGCCCTTGTGCGCCCAGGCGACTGCGTCCAGGCCTGTGGGCACGCTTCCGCCGCGCACGAACGCCTCCCAGTGATCGCCAACGCGCTTGGCATCGATCGCCAACACCACGGCCTGCGAGCCAAATTCCGCAGCCAGCGCCGTGAGTAATTCTGGATGGCGAATCGCCGCGGTGTTTACGGTGAGTTTGTCGGCGCCCGCGCGAAGAATGGCGCGTCCCTCGTCGACGGTGGCGACGCCGCCGCCGGCCGTCAGCGGGATAGCCAACTC
Organism: Candidatus Acidiferrum typicum; assembly: GCA_025463105.1. GTDB lineage: Bacteria > Acidobacteriota > Terriglobia > Acidiferrales > UBA7541 > Palsa-360. Next base: position 2,349 of record JAOAPW010000478.1, read on the forward strand.
GGCAGCCACACGGCGAATCGTTTCCAGAAATGTAGGTCGATGATCCCGCGAAGCGGCGATATCGAGAACGACGAGTTCGTCCGCGCCTTCGATGTTATAGCGTGCCGCAAGCGCCGCCGGATCTCCGGCATCGCGCAAATTTACAAATTGCACGCCTTTGACGACGCGCTCTCCATCCGTGTCCAGGCAAGGAATGATGCGGTGCGCGAGGCTCATTGTTTGCTGCCTGCACGCCGCACGAAGTTGGAAAGCACTTGCGCGCCGACGGGTCCCGACTTTTCCGGATGAAACTGAGTCGCGAAAATACTTCCCTGCTCGAGAACCGCAACGAACGGCGCGCTGTGGTCGCATAGCGCGACGCCCGCCTCTCCCGCATCGAGCGCCGCATAGGAATGCGCAAAATAAAAATAAGCATCCTGCGGAACGCCTTCGAGCAATGCGCTGGGGCGCACGCGTCGAAGCTGATTCCATCCCATGTGCGGAAGACGGTCGGTCGGCGGCAGCGCCGAAACGTTCTGGGGAAACAGAGCCAGGCCGGCGTCGCCAATCGCTTCATCGCTCGAAGCAAACATTGCTTGCAGCCCTAAACAAATTCCCAGCAATGGAACGCCGCTCGCTACGGCGTCGTGCAAAGGCTTCACCAGAGAACGCTCCGCGAGCGAACGCATCAGCGCACCGAAATGTCCGACGCCGGGTAGAATTAACGCATCGCAATCTGCCAGAGCCTCCGGCGTTGACGCGCGGCTCGATTCAACACCTAGCCGCGTGAGCGCGCGTTCGACAGATGGAAGATTTCCTGCGCCGTATTCAACCAGTGCGATATTCATAACAGACCTTTCGTGCTGGGAAGAATGCGCTTCAACTGCGGATCGCGGGTGGCCGCAAACCGCAGCGCTCGAGCGAACGCCTTGAAAATTGCCTCTACTTGATGGTGCGAGGACCGGCCATAGAGCAGGCGCAAGTGAACGTTCGCTCCCGCGGCCTGCGCAAAGCCGCCAAAAAAATCCTCCAGCAATTCCGTCTGCAAACCGCCGACGTGCTTTGCGGAAAATTTCCATTTGCACACCAGGTGCGGCCGGCCGCTGAAGTCGACCGCGGCGGACGCCAGCGTTTCATCCATTGGCATCAGGAAAAATCCCGCGCGCAAAATGCCGCGCTTGGAACCGAGAGCTTTCCTGACCGCCTCGCCAAGAACGATGCCCGTGTCTTCAACGGTGTGGTGCTGGTCCACTTCGAGGTCCCCGCGCGCGGTAAGTTCCAGATCCATCGCGCCATGCCGCGCCACGAGCGTCAGCATGTGGTCGAGAAATGGAATGTGCGTCGAGATTTTTGCGCGGCCTTGCCCGTCCAGATTCAGGCGCACAAGGATATCGGTTTCCGTCGTGGTGCGGCGCAGATTCGCTTTTCTCATCGCCAGACTTTCTCCAGGTCCGTGACGGTGTTCATGACGGCCAGGGCTCCCAATTTGCGCAACGTCGCTGCGCGGTGGCGGTGCGCGTCGCTGCCCTTCGGGAGAACACCCAAAAATGGCACGCGCGCGCGTTTGGCTGCAAGAGCGTCGTCAATATTATCGCCGAGATAGACGGCATCCCGCGGCGACATGCCGTCGAGCAACAAATGCAATCCATCGGGGTCGGGCTTGCCCTTCTTCACATCGTCCATGGTGACCGCGCGACGGAAGATATCATTCGCGGGACTGCCTTCGAGCGTATGCCTCAATTCGCGGCGCGTGCGGCCAGTGAATAATGCAAGTTCCGCGCGACGCGACCACCGTTGCAGGCGAGAATGCGTGACCAGCCACTTTTCCCGAGACACATTTCCGGGCAGATCCTTCGTCCCCCAATAGAATTTCTGAAAACGCGCCTTCACCTTGGCGTATGGAACCGGTTTTCCGAGCGAAGCGATCCAATCGGTGGTGAGACGCCAGTCATCGTTATAGCCTGAGCGATTCTTCCACTGGTGAATTTCGGCATACGTGGGGCGCTGCCCGGTGAAAAAGTGAATCGTCTCGATGATCGAGCGGTGAAACGATCCGCGCACGTCCAGCAGGACGCCGTCTACGTCGAAGATCACAAGTTTGGGCGCAAGCTTCACAGAATCTCCTTGATAGCGCGGAGGAGGCGTCGCGTGTCGTCTCGCGTGCCCGCACTGATGCGCATGAATCCTGCGCGCGGAAAATCTTTTCGCTCGCGCACCAGGATGCCCTTGCGTTCCAGAGCGAGCACCAGGCGATGCGCCCGCGGACCAAAATCCGCGAGAACAAAATTGGCTTCGCTCGGATAAATTCGCGCGCCCAGACGCTTCAGCCCTTTCTCGAGCAGAGCGCGACTCTGCAGAACTTCACGCTTGTAGTTGCGGAGAAATCGCGCGTCGCGAATCGACGCTTCCGCGGCCACCAGCGCAGCGGTGTTCACCGGATACGGAGAGCAGGCGCGCCGCATCGCCGAGAGAATTTCGGGCTTTGCGAAGAGGCACCCCAGCCGCAAGGCGGCGAGGCCCGCCGCTTTTGAAAATGTGCGCGCAACCAGAAGATTTGAATACTGGCGAATCCATGGAAGGATCGTAAAGCCGGAAAAATCGAAATAGGCTTCATCAACCAGGACCAGCGTTTGCGAAGCAGCGCGCAAAATTCGCCGGAGATCTTTTGGCTGCACGAGCGTGCCGGTGGGATTATTCGGATTGGCGATAAACAGGACGCGCGGCTTCGCGGAAGACGATCTGCGCAGTTCGTCCAGCACATCCGCGACAGGAAACTTCATTTCGTCGTCGTAGCGTAGCGTTGTGATGCGCGCGCCCGCCAACTCCGAAAAAAACCGATACATATCGAATGTTGGCTCGGCAATCAAAACCCTATCGCCGGAATTGATAAACGTATCCGCGATCAGGTGCAACGCATCGTCAATGCCGTTGGTCAGGTGGATTTCCTCGGGCCGCACGCCGAAGAAACGAGCCAGACGTTTCGTCGTGGCCTGATATTCGGGATAGATGGCCATCTGCTGCGCCGTCATGCGGGAGAGCGCGCGCAAAACCGCGGGAGAGCATCCCACCGTATTCTCATTGAAATCGAGACGCAGTTTTCGCGCCCGGCCTTCTTCGGGCGCGTTGTACGGGGCCAGGGCGAGAACCGCGCGGCGAACCGGAATTTTTGGCAGCTTCATTTTTTTCACCGGCGCACCTCGACGGCACGCGCGTGCGCTTCAAGTCCTTCGGCGCGCGCCATGGCGGATACAACCGGCGCGAGACTCTTCAACCCGGCGCGCGAAATCTGCTGCGTGCTGGAACATTTCACGAAGTCGGATACGCTCAATCCGCCGCGCGCTCGTGCCCAGCCGGATGTTGGCAAAACGTGATTCGTGCCGCTGGCGTAATCTCCGATGGGCTGCGCGCTCCACGGCCCCAGAAATACGCTGCCGGCCTCGGAAAGTCTTTCGACGAGGGATCGCTCGGCGAGTGGGACACTCAAATGTTCCGGAGCAACGCGATTTGCAAAACGAATCGCGACGTCCAGCGAAGGCGCAACGAGTATGGCACTTGCAGCTTGCAGCGATTGCCAGGCCGGATTCGTTTTTGGCAACTCTTGAAGTTGACGCGTAACTTCCGCGGCTACTTCGCGCGCCAAACGCGCTGACGTAGTAACGAGTAGCGCGACGGCGTCCGGGTCATGCTCAGCCTGCGCCAGCAAATCCGCGGCAATAAAATTTGGATTTCCTCCCGTCGCCAGAATTAAAACTTCGGTTGGGCCGGCGGGCATATCGATAGCGCAATCGTTTGCGGCAATGCGTTTCGCGGCTGTGACGTATCGGTTGCCGGGACCGCAAATCTTGTCCACTCGTGGAATGGATTGCGTTCCGTATGCAAACGCGCCAATGGCCTGCGCGCCACCGATCCGCGCAATCTCATTTACTCCAAGAATTTCCGCCGCGGCGAGCAGCGCCGGACTCGGCTTCGGGCAGGCAACCACGATGCGCTTCACTCCGGCCACTTGTGCCGGGATCGCCGTCATCAGCAGCGTGGAAAAAAGTGAAAAACGGCCGCCGGGAATGTAGCACCCGATGGTCCCTAGAGGCGTCACGCGCTGGCCGACGCGGACGCCCGGCTCAACTTTAATCGTCCACGAGCGTGGACGCTGCTGCTCGGCAACGCGACGGACATTCCGCGCAGCGTGCTCGATGGCGCGGAGAAGTTCGCGCGACACATCGCGCCGCGCGGCGCGCAACTCCGCCCGTCTGATCCAGATCGTACGCGGCGTCAGCTGAAGGCCATCCAGTTTCCGCGCCCAACGAAACAGCGCCGCATCGCCGTTGCGCCGGACGTCAGCGAGAATGCGCGACGCCACCTTTTCCGCAGCCGCGTCATGCGAGCTGCGGCGCGCTAGGAATTTCGCGGCAACCGTGTCAGTAAGTTTGATAATACGCATCTGCTTTATTTCACACCTTCAGATCTGCATCACACCTTCACAAGCTGCGAAAAAAGTCCCAACGCCGTCATTCCGAGCGAAGCGAGGAATCCCTCCGGCATTGCTTGCCAGCGAAAAAGAGAGATTCCTCGCTTCGTCCGGAATGACTGCTTATTCAGTTTTTTCGCAACTTGTTCAGTTCGCATCAGAATCTCAAAGCACAATTTTGTTGAGCGGATATTCGACGATCCCTTGCGCGCCGGCCGCTTTCAAGCGCGGAATAATGGTGCGCACGATGTTTTCGTCGACAATCGTGTTCACGGCGATCCATTCAGGGTCGCTCAGCGTGGACACGGTCGGATTTTTCAGTGCCGGAAGGGCGCCGAGCACCGCGGAGAGATGCTCCTTGCGAACGTTGAGCATGATCCCGACCTTAGTGTATGCGGCGATGGCGCCGGTCAGCAGAAGAACGAGATTGGAAATTTTCTCGCTTTTCCAGGCATCGGAAATAGAGGCGCGATTGGCGATGAACACGGTGCGCGATTCGAGCACCGTGTCGACGATGCGCAAACGGTTGGCGCGTAACGACGAGCCAGTTTCCGTCACTTCCACTATGGCGTCGGCAAGTTGCGGCACTTTTACTTCGGTCGCGCCCCAGGAAAATTCCACGCGCGCGTTCACGTTATGCCGCGCGAGGTATTTTTTCGTAAGGTTCACAACTTCAGTGGCGATCACCTTCCCTTCCAGGTCCTTCACCGACTGAATCGGCCCGTCCTCCGGCACGGCGAGAACCCAACGCACAGCCGCAAGACTTTGCTTGGAATAGAGAAGCTCTCCAATTTCGGCGACGTCAGCGCCCGTCTCGGACACCCAGTCGCGCCCCGTAATTCCTGCATCGAGCGCGCCTGTTTCAACGTAGCGCGCCATTTCCTGCGCGCGCACCAGCATGCATTCGATTTCCGGATCATCCACTCCGGGAAAGTAGCTGCGCGAATTGATTGAGATGCGCCAGCCGGCCTTGGCGAAAAGCTGCACGGTGGCGTCCTGCAAACTTCCTTTCGGGATGCCCAGGCGAAGTGTGCTCATCAGCGCGCATCCTTTATTTTCTGATTCTGGTTGGCTCCGTAGACCGCCTTCGGGTCGAACATTCTTTCCTCAACCACCTCAGCCGCTCCGCCATCGGAAAGCCGCCGAAAAAAACAGGAGCGATAGCCCTCATGGCAAACGCCGGGTCCGAGAGCCTCGACGCGAATCAGCAACGCGTCCACGTCGCAATCCACGCGCATTTCACGAACGCGAAGGACGTGCCCGCTCTGTTCGCCCTTGCGCCAGAGTTTATTGCGCGAGCGGCTGAAGAACGTCACCTCGCCGCTCGATTTAGTTGCGGCATAAGCCTCCTCGTTCATGAAGCCGAGCATCAGGACCTCGCCCGACTGCGCGTCTTGAATGATGGCGGGAAGCAATCCGCCTAATTTCGTGAAATCCAGGTCCATCCCTTCCTCCGATACTGCCGCCAATGTTGCGCCCAAATAAAAAACCCGCTGGCGCTTACCGCGCCAGCGGGCCGATGAGTGCGAATCTAAGTGCGCTACTCAAGCCTCCGCGGACACGGCCGTACACCGTGATGGGAATGATGACCGTGATGTTGCGCGGAAAGCCGCATGGCGGAACAAACTATACAAGAGGAGCATTCGGGCGTCAAGCGCAGTCAAGCATCCTCCCAGGATTGCCTTTGTTCAGGCTGAGCCCAACATTCGGAATTCCTGATGTATCCGATAGATTCTTTCGTCCGCCGAATAAGGGGCACCCTTGTTACAGTTCTCGCATGTCGGCGGTGCCGTCAAAAATGCCTTTACAGGGCTTATTCGGAGAGTACACAGCTGGGCCGTTCTACGACGAAATGTTCGCGGCTCCCGATGAGCCGCGTCCGCATTACGCGAAGATATTTCAGAAACTGGCGAGAATGATGCCCTCGCAATTCGAGGAGTGCCGGAAACATGCCGATCTGTCGTTCCTGCTCCAGGGAATTACATTCACCGTGTATAGCGATGGACGCGGCACCGAACGCCTGTTTCCTTTCGACCTGATTCCGCGCATCATTCCGAATTCAGAATGGCAGCGCATCGATCGCGGACTGGCGCAGCGCGTGGTGGCACTGAATCTGTTCCTGCAGGACGTTTACGGAAAGCAGCGCATTTTCGCCGACCGCCAGATTCCGCGCGCCCTGGTTTATTCCTGCAAACATTTCATGCGCGAAGTGATCGGCATCGAGGTCCCGCGCGGAATTCACACGCATATTTGCGGCATTGACCTGGTGCGCGACTCGAAGACCGGCGAATTTTGCGTGCTGGAAGATAATGTGCGCACGCCCAGCGGAATTTCTTATGTATTGGAAAACCGCGCCGTCATGATGCGCACTTTTCCAGACGCCTTTCAGGCCTACGAAGTTCTTCCCGTAAATCACTACCCCGCGGAACTGGCACGCATCCTTCGCAGCATCTCTCCGCGCGGAGGAGACGACGCGCAAATCGTGCTGCTCACGCCCGGCATCTTCAACAGCGCGTATTTCGAGCACAGTTTTTTGGCTCAACAAATGGGCATCGAGCTGGTGGAAGGCCGCGACCTGATTGTTGATGGCGGAATCGTTTACATGAAAACGATTCACGGATTAACTCGCGTCGACGTGATTTATCGCCGCGTTGACGACGAATTTCTGGACTCTTTGACCTTCCGGCGTGATTCGGTGCTGGGAGTTCCGGGACTGATGGGAGCGTACCGCGCCGGGAATGTCGCTCTGGCAAACGCGGTGGGAAACGGAGTCGCCGACGACAAGGCGATTTACGCCTACGTGCCCACATTTATCCGCTATTACCTCGGAGAAGATCCGATTCTGCGCAGCGTGGACACCTATCTTTGCTCGAAGCGCGATGACCTGGCGTACGTGCTTGAACATCTTTCCGAACTCGTGGTGAAAACCGTCGGAGAGTCAGGCGGCTACGGAATGCTGATGGGACCCACGGCGAGTCGCGAGCGGATCGATGAATTTCACCGTCAAATCCAGGCCGACCCGCGGAATTACATTGCGCAGCCCGTTGTGCCGCTTTCACGCGTGCCGTCCTACGATCCCGCGCTCGAGTGCATCGCCGGACGCCACGTGGACCTGCGGCCTTACTGCCTCTACGACGGCGAGAACGTGACCATCGTGCCCGGAGGGTTGACGCGCGTCGCCTTGCAGGCAGGTTCGCTGGTGGTGAATTCTTCACAAGGCGGCGGAAGCAAAGACACCTGGATTCTTCGCGGAGAGGATTGAAATGCTGTCTCGCATCGCAGAATCACTTTTCTGGCTGTCAAGGTACATCGAGCGGGCCGAGTACACGGCTCGTATCCTCGACGTAAATTTTCATACGCTCCTGGAGCAATCTAGGGACCGCTACCGCCTGCGATGGGAGCCGTTGATCGTCATGGCGGGAGAAGAGGAACGGTTCCGGCGGATTTATGATGAGGCGAACGCGCGAGCCGTCTTCGAATTTCTCGCGTTTCGCCAGGACAATCCCAGTTCCATCACGCAATGCATCGCCAAGGCGCGCGAGAACGCGCGAACGATTCGCGACTGCATTTCGCGGGAGATGTGGGAAGACCTCAACGGGCTGTATTTCACGGTAAACCGCTTCAATCCGGCCGAGGAAATGGAAGCAGGCCCGCACCGCTTCTGCGATGCGATCCGCTTTGGGAGCCATCGCTTTCATGGCGTGACGGACGCGACTTTACCGCACGACGAGGGTTGGGAATTCCTGAGAATCGGTTGGTTCATCGAGCGCGCGGAAATGACGGCGCGCCTGGTGGACGTGCAGTATCACGCCTTGTATGACGCGCCGGCGGAAATAGGCGGTTCCGATAATCATCAATGGATGGCGGTGCTCAAATCGGTCGGCGCCTATGAGGCGTATCACAAAAAATATCATTCCTCGATTGATCCCGAGAAGGTGGCCGAAATGCTCATCATGCACCCGCTGCATCCCAGGTCGATCCGATTCAGCATGACCGAAGTGCAGTCCGGCTTGCGCGCCATCAGCGGCACGGGATCTGGTTCCTACGCGAATGAAGCTGAGAGACTCACCGGAAAAGTTCTTGAGCGGTTGCGGTACGACAGAATTCATGAAATTTTCAAACTGGGCCTGCACTCGTATCTGAACGACTTGTTGAGAATGTGCGGTTCGATTGGCGAAGATATTGCTCGCAGCTACTTCTACTACGCGGTGGTGGCATGAATCGATATCATCTGTTGCACGCAACGGAATTTCGCTACGACCGCCCGGTTTCGGAGAGTTATAACGAAGTCCGGTTGCGGCCGATGCACGACGACACGCAGAGTTGTCTCTCTTTCCGCCTGATCACGAATCCCGCATCGCGCGGCACATCCTATCGCGATGCCTTTGGAAACTGGGTCCATCAATTCAATATTCTGCCGGAGCATCATTCCCTGAAGATTGAAGCGGAATCCGTCGTGCTGGCGCACGAGGCTGCGATTCCCCCGGCCAATAGCATGAAGCTTTCCGAACTCGATTCACACCGCGAGGAACTGGAGGAAGCCTACCTCGATTTCGTTGTTCCCACGGGATATGTGCCTCACGTGGCCAAGCTCGACGAACTCATAACCGCGGCTTGCCAAACCTGCGACGGCTCGATCTCCGGATTCGTGCAAGCGGCATCCGACCTGATCCATCAAAGATTTGAGTACGTAAAAGGCGCGACGCACGTCAATTCTTCCATCGAGGATTCCCTTTCGCTCGGTGCGGGAGTCTGCCAGGATTTCGCTCATTTATTGCTTGGCGTCGTTCGCAAGCGAGGACTGCCCGCTCGTTACGTCTCCGGATATCTTGTTCCGGAGAGCGCTTCCGCTCCAGACGCCAAACTGCAGGAAGTCATCGGCGGCTACGCGTCGCACGCGTGGGCCGAGGTCTACTTGCCGGATTCAGGCTGGATTGGCCTTGATCCTACTCTGGGTTTGCCGCTGGGATTGCAGCACGTTCGCGTGGCATACGGACGCGATTATGGCGACGTGGCGCCGGTCCGCGGTGTTTA
>JAOAPW010000491.1 GCA_025463105.1 Candidatus Acidiferrum typicum
GCCGCGGTAATCAGCATCATTCCAGCGATGGTTCCGAGTCCGAAGATGAGCAGATAGCCGATGGCCCACGACGGGCGATGGATCGTTGTCAGAACCAGCAAGGCCACGGCTGCTGATCCCGCAAGGCCATGCACGATTCCCACCTTCAGCGGGCGCGCAAAGTGAAACAGCCCGAGGGTTTTCACCCACTGAGGGCACCACTGCGGAGCCCAGCCGAAATTAGATTTTGAATCCCCGAATGCCGAGTCACTCTCATCGTCGTGAGTGTGAATCATCGAGTGTCCCATAATGATGTGTGAGTGTGTGGCGGGGCCGAGACGGCGAATCGTGATCCATTCGATTGCCCGCCGCATCAAGCCGGTCAGGTTCATCATGCCGAGCAGAATCAGCATGAGCCCCACAGATAATTCCATGCTTAATCCAAGCCTGGGTGGAATCGTCAAATTGAACAAAATAATGGCGGAGCCAACCGCGAAGATGGTGACCGTGTGTCCTAATCCCCAAAGAGCGCCGATCAACGCGGCGTGCAGCATGGTACGCTCGCGGCTGACAATCGTTGTCACCGCGATCACGTGATCGGGATCAGTAGCGTGCCGCATGCCAAGAAAAAATCCCAGCAGCACGGTCGCGAGAACTGCGGACATTTGGTTTTCCAGCCTCGAGCAGAAATGATTGTACAAGCGATGAGGGGCGTTCGCGTAACTCAATACTTTCTCGCAACGTAGAAAATCCGCACCCTTCACAAAAAACGTGAAGAGTGCGGCACCCTCGAAGACAAGCGATGTCCACTCGCCTTCAATCGCGGGGTGATCCTGTGACGTCAATGGTGTATTATCCCTCGTCAACATTCCGGCAAGTTTCAGGTTCTGGCGGGCCTTAAGCAAAAACCCGCAGCCGGCACAGACTGCATCTATATTCCAAGAATGCTTAACTACCTCGAGCGGCAGACCAGCCTGACCGGAAACCAGCGTCGCATTATTTTTGCCGCCGTCCTTGGCGACATGCTCGAATTTTTCGATTACTTCCTGATTGGCTACGTGGTGGCCTTCATTGCCGGGCCATGGAAGCTTACGTTCGGACAATCTGCATTCATTTTGCTTTCCTCGGGGTTTGGCGCGATGTTCGGCGCGGTTTTTTACGGTTGGCTTGCGGACAAAATTGGCCGCCGCAAAGTTTTCCTCATGACCGTGCTGAACTTTTCGATCGCCACCGGCATATTGACCTTTACACGGGATAACGCCTGGCTGTTCCTCGCTATCTTCCGTTTCATTATTGGATTTGGCGTGGGAGGCCTGTACTGCGTCGACCTGCCCCTCGTGCAGGAGTTCGTGCCTGCTTCTAAACGCGGCCTGGTTGGGGGGTTGGTCACCGCGTCGGTACCGATCGGCGTCCTTCTTGGAGCCGCGCTCGGCGCTTACGCAACCCCGTACGTGGGCTGGCGCGGCCTGTTTGCAATCGGGATGATTCCTGGCCTGCTCACCTTGTTGATCCGCGCCTGGGTTCCCGAGTCGCCTCGCTGGCTGATCCAGATGGGTCGAATCGAGGAGGCGCGAAAATCGCTGGCCTGGGCATTGGAAATGGATCCTGCCGAGTTGCCGTTGAGCGCGCCTGAGGGAGAAAAGCAGCGAATGTCCCGGTTATCGGATATTTTCCGGTACCCGAGAAGCTTAGCCGTCTCTTGGATCACAAATCTGGGTGCGCAGACCGGCTACTACGGGCTCACGCTCTGGGTTCCAACTTTGCTCGTGCAACTCCTGGGCGTGACGCCTGCGCGCGCGTCTTTTCTCCTGATCTTCGTCAATTTTGCGGGATTGTTCGGGCGCGTCGGATTGTCGTATCTATCCGATGCCATCGGTCGTAAGGGCGCAGGAGCGATCGCCAGTTTCGGCGCGGCCATCCTGCTTGTTTTGGCTGCGATCTATCACGATGTTTTTTTCGGAACGGTTTCTCTATTCTGGCTGATCCTGATTGTGAACAATGCGTTTGCTGACGGGGGCTTCGCGATTGTTGGTCCGTACTCAGCAGAAGTCTGGCCCGTGGCGCTGCGAACCACCGGCATGGGCTCGGCCTATGGATTCGGCGGACTCGGGAAAGTGATCGGTCCGCTGGGGCTTGCGCTCATCGTGGGATCTTCAAATATTATTACGCCGAAAGCGTCTGTCGCGGCATTGTTCCCGGCGTTTTCTTATCTGGCGGGCTTTTTCGCTTTGGCCGGATTCGCCTACATTTTTATTGGGATGGAAACCAAGGGCCGCTCGCTCGAAAATATTGAACACGATCTCGAGGCCTCACGCACTACGGAGCTTTCGGAAGCAAAACCCGAAGAAAATCGCTGACCCGCCGATAAATTTTCGTCGTACGCCGTTCCTAACTTCTCGAACGGCGTCGTGGACTATTGGCCATTCGCTCGAGCACTTCACATACGACTCCGGTGTCTTCGGCGCCTCGCCCCATGGCCATCGCCGCGGTATAAATGGGTGCACTGGCGGAAAATAGCGGCGTCGGGCAATTGAGCTTGCGCGCAAAGTCCCCGATGATGGTCATATCCTTCTGCCACGTTTGCACCTTCATCGTTGCGTCGGAGTAATCTCCTTTCACCATCATGGGGCCGCGCACTTGAAGCATGCGTGAGCTTCCCGCGCCGTCAGAAACAACTTTCAGAGCGAGCGCAGGATCGAGTCCGGATTTTATCGCCAGCACCATAGCTTCCGCGGCAGCCACATTGTGAATTGCAACCAGCAGGTTTGCGACGAATTTCATTTTCGAGCCTGCGCTGAA
>JAOAPW010000026.1 GCA_025463105.1 Candidatus Acidiferrum typicum
CTATGTGGGGTTTGAAGGCTCGGTACGTGTGAAAGGTCGGTTACGATACGTTGGCATCGCGCCAGCGAACCGAAATGGCGCGTTCCAGGGTCGAGTCGCACTGGATCGTTGCGCCGCATTGTCAAAGCCAGTCCTCGTTTATCCTGGTCGACGAGCGGAATGGGGAGAGAACGGTTCTTTGGAAGCGCGACCCACGCCTTGAGCTTTTCGCCAGTGAAATACGCCGCGAGTGGGTGCTGCGATCGAGATTCCTTCACGTGGACGGTCACGATTGCGCTGGCGCCGCAGCTGCGGCCCGCTGGGCTCGTGAGGCCTCTATTCCGGTCAGCGCTGACCTCGATAATCTCTATCCAGGAGTGGAAGCTTTACTTGAGAATGTAGATTACCTCATTTCTTCGCGAGAATTTCCGGCTCGCCTGACGGGAGAGCCGGACCTATTACTCTCTTTGCCGATGCTTTTGAAGGGGTTCGGCTGCCGGGTTGCGGCAGCTACGCTGGGAGAGGACGGCGTGCTGGCATGGGATGGGTCGAGGTTTCATTACAGCCCGGCATTTGCGATTAGCCCAATCGACACGACGGGCGCTGGCGATATTTTTCACGCAGGATTTGCCTACGCAAAGATTCAGGGTTGGGATCTTGCGCGAACTCTTGAATTCAGCTGCGCCGCGGCAGGACTGGCGTGTATGGCATCCGGAGCACGCGGGGGGATCGCCACACTCGCTCGCATAAAAGAATTGATCCAGAGAGGCAATCGCCGCAGCGTTACGTATTCTCAAGAACAACTTGAAGGTAGCGGGGCGGCGCGATGATTCCTCTAAGAGTTGAACTACAGCGGACTCATGCAGCGATCTGTAATGGATTCCTGATCATGGTGAATGTTCTAGTCTTTCTCTACGAGGTTTCACTGCCTCCGCGGGCCGGCCAGTCTCTCATCTATACTTTTGGCCTGATTCCGTCGCACACAGGGATGCTGTTCTCGTCTCACGGCGCCACTCTTAGCCAGGCGCTTGTACCGATGGTTACGAGCATGTTTCTTCACGGGGGATGGATGCACCTGTTGGGGAACATGCTGTTTCTTTGGGTGTTTGGAGGAGCTGTGGAAGATGCGATGGGACATTTTCAATATCTCATCTTTTACTTTGTATGTGGTATTGGATCCGCAATGGCGCACACGATCTTTAATTGGGGGTCGACTGTTCCCACGGTTGGCGCGAGCGGAGCAATCTCCGGAGTGATGGGTGCGTTCATCGTGCTGTTCCCCAGCGCGCGCGTGGCGACGTTGATTCCTGCCTTATTTCTGTTTTTCACGGTGCGCATCCCGGCGTTTTTGATGCTGGGCTACTGGTTCTTCCTGCAAATTTTCAGCGGACTGGTGTCGCTGGGAGTAGGCGGCCAGCAAGGAGGCGTTGCCTGGTGGGCGCATGTTGGCGGGTTTCTGCTTGGCGCCGTCTTGGTGGTGGGTAAAAAGATTCGCTAGCCGAGCGAGTTATGTCAGATTTTTTGTTACGTTGTCAGCTAGCCAGTCGCCGACTTCCCGCGTGCCGAGGGTTCCTCCCAAATCTGCGGTCGTGTGTTTTTCGCGGACCGCGGCTCGCACAGCCTTGCGCAGCGCCTCGGCCTGAGGCTTCAGATCCAGATGGTCAAGCATCATGGCTGATGCCAGGACTGCCCCGCAAGGATTGGCAAGATTCCTTCCGGCGATGGTGGGCGCAGATCCGTGCACCGGCTCGAACAGTGAGATGCGTCCTGGATGAATATTTCCCGAGGGAGCGAGACCAAGTCCGCCGGCAAGTTGCGCGCCGAGATCGCTGAGGATGTCGCCGAAGAGGTTGCAGGTTACGATGACGCGGAATTGTCCTGGATCGCGAACGAGTTCCATGACAAGAGTGTCGATGTAAAGATGGCGCGACTCGATATCTGAATATTCATCCTTTACTTGAGAAAACACGCGCAACCAGAGTTCATGTCCAAAGGTGAGCGCATTCGATTTGTCGCTCATGCAGACACGGCCGAGATGGTGCTCGCGGGCGTAATCAAAGGCGTAGCGGATGATTCGCTCGACACCCCTGCGGGTATTGACGTCCTCTTGCACGGCGACCTCGTGCGGGGTGCCGCGCTGGAACTGGCCGCCCATGCCTACGTAGAGGCCTTCGGTATTCTCGCGAACCACTACAAAATTGATATCGTTTGTGCCGCGATCGCGCAACGGGGTCAGCGCGGCTTCAATGAGTTCGACGGGGCGAAGGTTCACGTAGAGTTCGAGTTTCGCGCGCAGGCCAAGTAAAATGTCGGCGGCATGTTTATTGGAAGGCACGCGAGGATCACCCACGGCGCCGAACAGGATGGCGTCGACATCGCGACGGAGCATTGATACGGCATCGGGCGGGAGCGTCGTGCCGTCGCGTAGATAGCGGTCGGCGCCCCAATCAAATTGAACGAAATCCAGCTTCGTCCCGGTGATCGAGGTCGCCGCCTTCAGGACTTTCACGGCTTCGCGGATGACTTCCGTGCCGATGCCGTCCCCGGGGATGACCGCGATGCGCTTCGTGGCGGAAGAGTTTGCGCTGGAATTTGAGGGCAAGCAAGCGGCTCCTAGCTGAGTATTTCTTTTCGCGCTGTGAGCTTCTCGATGCGATCGAGGCGCGGAGCGTAGCCAATTCCAGGTCCATCCGGGACGCGGATCGTTCCCTGCCGGGTGACTTCAACTTCCGGGTCGATTACATCTTCGGTCCAGTAGCGGCGGCTGGCGGTGACGTCGCCAGGGAGAGAGAAGTTCGAGAGCGTTGAGAGGGCGATGTTGTGCGCGCGGCCAATCCCGGATTCGAGCATTCCACCGCACCAGACAGGGATCTGTTTTGACTCGCAACGATCGTGGATTTGCCGAGCAGGAGTGTATCCGCCGACGCGGCCGAGCTTGATATTGATAATCCGGCAGGCGCCCAGTTCGATGGCCGCGCGGGCGTGTTCGTCGGTGTGGATGCATTCATCGAGACAAATCGGGGTATCGAGCTTTCGCTGCAACTCGGCGTGACTGTAGAGGTCGTCCCAGCCGAGCGGCTGCTCGATCATCATGAGGTAGTAGGCTTCGAGCCGCTTCAGATGAGCCCAATCGTCCAGGCGGTACGCGGAATTCGCATCGACCATCAGACGAATATTTGGAAAACGCTGGCGCAGGTGTTCGACCGGCTCGATGTCGTTCCCCGGCTTGATTTTAATTTTGATGCGCTGATACCCTGCTGCCAGCTCACGCTCGACAGTGGCTGCGAGTTCTTCGAGTGATTCTTTAATTCCAATCGAGACGCCGCAAGAGATTTCCTGGCGGACTCCTCTCAGAAGCTTCCAGAGCGGCAGGCTTTTCTGTTTGGCTTCGGCGTCCCAGATTGCGGATTCAATGGCGCCCTTGGCCATGTTGTGGCCGCGAATGGGGGCAAGCAACTCCCAGATCTCGGAAGCGGAATTGAATTTTCGATCTTTCAGGATTGGCCAGATGAAATCGCGCAGGACGTGCCAGGCAGTTTCCACGGTTTCGGGTGCGTAGAACGGCCCCTCGCCGGCAACGGACTCGCCCCAACCCGTGGCTCCGTCAACTTTGGACTCGACGAGAAGCATGCGGCGATTGGACACCCGGCCGAAGCTGGTTTCAAACGGCGTGACCAGGGGCATTCGGATTTCGCGCAGCGTAATTGATTCTAACTTCATGTTATATGCGTGCTCCAATTGGAGTCGGTCCTCGATCGCTTCAAGGGCTCCAGGATGTAATCGACGCCGGATGGGGTGGTAGTGATAGCTGTTGCAGCATAGCTTTTCGCGAACGAACGAGTGAATTGATCGCGGATTTCGGCCTGGATCTGAGCGGCCTTTTCAGGATTTGAGGCTCTCAGATCGTCGAGGACAGCCGGGACAGAAATTCGGAC
>JAOAPW010000027.1 GCA_025463105.1 Candidatus Acidiferrum typicum
CGTTTGAACGCGAGAGTTTAGCACATCAATTCGTGCTCGCCGATGCGATAAGGAGAGTGAGTCTAACAGACAAGGTAGCGGCAGGCTCGCGCATCAAGATGCAATCCGGAGGCGAAGCGGAGACAGCGAGAACCTCAACAATTTTAGCGCCAAATTACAGCACTGCCGATTTCAACTCTTCATTATTCTGTGGCGATGATTTCAACTCTTCATCTTTCTGTGGTGAAGTGAGTATTTCATTCTTTGGTTTGCGGGATTGTTTCTGGAGACGTTTCCGCTCTTTCTCCCGCTCCGCATTGAATTCCTTATGGACCTGGAGGCAGTAATCGTCGATCTTTTTGTAGTCCTCCGGCCGGTACATCCGTTGTGCGTGCTGTGTCTTTACCTGGAGGCCGTCATCCTTTGACGTAATATCGGAAACCACCAGCCAACCGTTCATGTTTCCTTGCAGGTCGGTAATTTTAACTTGCCCGCATGAAAAATTAATGGGAAAGGCTGTCTCCGTCGGTTTTTCCTGGGCGTCGAGCAGTGTGCCCGTGAATACAATTAAGAAAATAGCATTGATGAAGGGCCGAGAGTTCTTCAAAACTCTCATAGGGGGTCTCCTTTCAGGAGTGATAGATCGAGAATCGTGTCCGCAGCGAGTGCATCAACCCCCTTGGGTATTTAGGCCAGATTGATGTCGGAACGCGTATCGAGGAATCGTTTGATTCGGAAAAGGAAATCGTTGCATCCGCTGAAAAATAAGCCGCATAAGAAACTGAGATGTTTCCTGGATACGGCAAGAGTCTTCAGTTTTATGCTGATGGTCCGCTTCCCGTGGCCTGAGATCAATCCCTTCGCAACAGCGCATTAGGATGAGCTAGGGCGAATATCCTACATTAGGAACTGTATGTACATTCCGCCGGCTTGATCTAAACTGATCCTCGATTTGCGGGATTTTTATACGGCCATGGCGACAAAAGTCCAATCGCATCCGATTGATACCAGCAATTTTCCGCGAGACGACCGTATCGAAAAGTCAGAGTGTCAGGGAACCGAAATCTATTCGCTTTGGTCGCCAGTGGTGTGGCGGGATGTGATGCAGTATCTTGGCGACCTTCTTATGCGGAACCTCACCGTTCCTGAATTCCTGTCGGGCATGTCTATCGGGCTGTTCAAGGAAATTCAAAAGTCCCGGGGCAGGATTGAATTCCAAAACCGCTCTGTGGGTGACAACATCATCATTTTCAGTGATTTCAACCATAACCTCGGCCAACAGGCGGCTGAAGAAGTAGATGTTGGTAGCTCCGATCCCCGACTTAGCGATCCCGATATCCTATTCATTCAATTGCGAGCCGCTACTCGATGCATCGCCGACGAGGGAAAACGTTCGGAGGTGATCTCGAACATCGACCAACTCGAAAAATCGCGGGGAACACCGGGCTACTTGCGGGTATATGAAACTTTTATCGCGTCCGCGGCAGATCACATGGACGCGTTCGGATCATTCGTGCCACCGCTCACGAAAATGCTCTCGGAAAAGTGAACCTTCCCTGCATTTAACAACCAAGATCCCTGATAACGTCCGCTAAATTGGCTGCCGCCTCCGTTTTCACCACAAGCGCATCCGCTCCCACTTCGTGAACTGCTTCGGCAATCTGTGTGGAATTGTGCATGGTCAGGATTATGATTTTTGTGGACGGTGCAATTCGACGAATTTCACGGGCGGCTTCCAACCCGCTCATCACCGGCATGCTTACGTCCAGGATCACGAGATCGGGCTTTAATTCTTGAACTTTTCTGATTGCCTCTTCGCCGTTTTGGGCCTCACCACAAACCCCGCCAAGAGAGTTACGCCTGATGATGGATTCCACTCCGCGCCGCAGCATTTCGTGGTCGTCCACTAGAAGAATTCGCGGCGTTTTCTGTGGCTTCATCCATTTGTAATTCTAGCCGTTGACGGCAGCAGCGACAATCCTTCTGTTTTTACTGTTCTTGAGTGCGAGCGCTACGCGGACTCCCCTTTTTCTTCCTCCCCATTCGACCAGGGAACTACCCAGTGCCTTATCGCTTGCATACCTAATACACCTTTTGACCAGCCGCAGTTACACGATAGATCGTAGGAATTGCCGTCGATTTTCTCACCGTTCCGCTCAGTCGCCACGACACAAAGAGGGAGCGGCTCTTGACATTCCCGGCAACGGAAGAGAAGCGAGTGTACAAAGGTCATAGGCTTGCCGTTCACGACGGCACCTCGATCATTACGTAATGCTAGAGTGCAAGCCTGATTCCAATTCCAAATATTTTGTAAGTCTTTGCGAACTACAGAAGAAGTACACCTTTCCCCGTAGAATGCGCAGTTCAGACTCAATGTAAATTTTTCTCTACCGCTAAAGAAGTTAGAACTTGGGAGATGAATGGAGGGCTCGATTCCGCTGTTCAGCCCTATTTCACGTCTTTGTCCCCGCGTTCGCATCCGCGCCCTCATTTTCCTAATCTCCATTTCTTCCTTCTCTGAATAGATTTGCTTGCCAAGCGCAAATGCCATTGTTACTATCCGCGGCATTTACTTCCCTACACCGTCCGAGGGTAAAGATGGACAAAATAGCGGAGCGAAGGAAGCGTACTGGGTTTGCAGTACTTTCCCTCGCGTTTTTAGGAGCTGTTGTCCTCACGCTGCTGTGGGCTCTGGGTATGCTTTGATTCCCTAATCACGCGTTCTTGCCGCCGAAATGGAAATCGACTCATGGGCATTGGCGGTACGGTGCGCAATCCAGCCAAGCAACTATTCCAACGTAGAGCTGTAATTTCGCCGGGACACTTTTGCTCGTAATCGCTACCCTGGTATTCCTGACGCTTCGCCCCGCATAAATTAATTGCTCGTCATTTAAAGACTCTAGCGAAAAGATTCCCGGGAACGCCAATCTCCCGATTGGCGTCTTGTTGTTCGCCCATCGTCACACGCCAATCGGGAGATTGGCGTTCGCGGGTTGCTGTGCGTGCACAGCGGTGCGATAATTTGCATCGCGAGAGATATCCTGCGGGCGGGATTTCTTCAGGGGGAAGTTATGGGAATTCGAGACGCTTGGATTGAGAAGCGATTGCTGGAGACGGCTGCTGCGAATGGGGCGCGCAACGTTTCGCAGATGCATTACGCGCGCAAGGGCGTGATCACCGAGGAGATGACCTTCGTTGCGCTGCGCGAAAAGATCGAGCCTGAACTGGTGCGCAGCGAAATCGCGCGCGGCCGCGCCATCATTCCCGCAAACATCCATCACAAATCGCTCGAGCCCATGGGCATCGGCGTGGCCTTCAAGTGCAAGATCAACTCAAACATCGGCAATTCCGCGACCACATCGAACATCGACGAAGAGCTGAAGAAGCTTCACCATTCGGTTCACTATGGCGCCGACACGGTGATGGACCTGTCGACCGGCGGCGATATTCCCACGATTCGCAAGGCGATCATCGAGGCTTCTCCGGTGCCGATTGGCACTGTACCGATTTACGAAGCGCTCTCGCGCGTGAAGCGCAATGAAGATTTGACGATCGGCATCATGCTGGAAGTGATCGAAGAGCAGGACGAGCAGGGCGTCGACTACATGACGATTCATGCCGGGGAGCTGCGCGAATTCGTGCCGCTGGTGCGCAATCGCATCACGGGGATTGTGAGCCGCGGCGGAGCGCTGCTGGCGCAGTGGATGAACGCGCACAAGAAAGAAAATTTCCTGTACGAGCATTTCGACGACATCTGCAAAATCTTCAAGAAGCATGACGTGAGTTTTTCGCTGGGCGATGGATTGCGCCCCGGATGTCTCGCGGATGCGAGCGACGCGGCGCAGTTTGCAGAATTAAAAGTGCTGGGCGAATTGACGACGAAAGCGTGGGAACACGA
>JAOAPW010000029.1 GCA_025463105.1 Candidatus Acidiferrum typicum
GCAAACTCAGTTGGCAGCGCCCAGGCCTCGTCCAGCGAATTCGTGTGCAAGGATTGCGTGCCGCCCATCACTGCGGCAAGCGCTTGCAGCGCCGTGCGAACTACATTGTTGTAGGGCTGCTGCGCCGTGAGCGAGCACCCCGCGGTCTGCGCATGGAATCGCAGCGTTGAGGAACGAGGCGACTTCGCGCCAAATCGTTCGGTCATCGTTTTGTGCCAGATGCGCCGCGCCGCGCGATACTTGGCGATTTCCTCGAAGAAATCGTTGTGCGCATTGAAGAAAAAGGAAAGGCGCGGAGCGAAATCGTCCACATCGAGGCCCCGGCGAATGCCCCATTCCACGTATTCAATTGCGTTACGCAAGGTGAACGCCAATTCCTGGATCGCCGTCGAGCCCGCCTCCCGAATGTGATAGCCGCTGATGGAAATCGTGTTGAATTTCGGCGTATGGCGCACACCGAATTCAAAAGTATCTATGACCAGGCGCATCGAGGGATTCGGCGGGTAGATATATTCTTTTTGCGCGATGTATTCCTTCAAGATGTCATTCTGGAGAGTGCCGCCCAGGTTATTCCAATTCACGCCTTGCTTTTCAGCGACCGCCAGGTACATCGCCCAGATAATCGCGGCGGGAGAATTGATGGTCATCGAGGTTGAGACGCCGCCGAGCGGAATTTTGTCGAAGAGAGCTTCCATGTCGGCGAGCGAACTGATGGCCACGCCGCATTTGCCGACTTCGCCTTCGGCAAGCGAATGATCCGAGTCATAACCCATCAATGTCGGGAGGTCGAAGGCAACAGAAATGCCGTTTTGCCCCTGCGACAGAAGGTATCGAAAGCGCCGGTTGGTGTCCGCGGCGGAGCCGAAGCCCGCGAATTGGCGCATGGTCCACAAGCGGGCGCGATACATCGATGGATGAATCCCACGAGTATAGGGAGGCTCCCCAGGACCGCCTAAATCGCGTTCGGCGTCCCAATCTGCGAGGTCAGCTTGCGTGTAAAGTCGCGCAATCGGGTGCCCCGAAATTGTGGTGAAGTCGGAGGAGCGCTCGGGAGATTTTTCCAGCGCGGGGCGGAGAATGGTTTTCTCCCAGTGGCGTTCATGCTCGGAGGTATTGCGCACGTTGCTATCAACGGGCGCTCCGGGTTTGAGTGAGTCGGTCATCAAGAGGGCTTGGCTCGAAATGCCGCCAGTTTATTTACTGCCCGTTTCCAGTTCCGGAGGCGCCGCTCGTCGGAGCCGGCACTATTGCCGGATGCTTGACGGGGTCTACGAACAACTGACCGGAGGCCGAAGTGCCGGGGATCAACGTATTCTTTGGTGTCTGCCCCGACTTGGCAGTGGCGATGGTGATGTTGTAGACCTCGAGGGTGCGCCCCATCGCCCGGTCAAAATTCACTTTCGCTTCGGCGAGATTCATACGCGCTCTGACCTCGGCACTGGCGGCGGAAGCAAGAATATTCTGATCTGAAACGATATTGAACAGCGTCGATGCTCCCAGTTGATATTTCTTCTGCTCGGCGTCCAGCGTTTGTTGATCGAGGTCACGTGTCTTCGCTGCGGCCTGCAGCGTCACGCGGGCCTGCTCGAGAACAATTTGAGTGTTGTGAACATCGATCGCCACGTTGTTCACGACCTGGCGATAGCGGGCTTCGTCCTGACGCGCCGTCAGCAGCGCCGTTACGTTATCGCTCTGCGCTTGTCGATTCCGGATCGGTATCGTCAAACTGAGCTGGGCGTTGTACTCGGGAAAGGTTCCCGTGAAGACGTCGGCCAGGGAAGTGGGCAATCCCGAATTGATTTGAGGCGGTGGAATAATGCATGTTATGCCATTCGGGGTGCAGGGGCGATTGGATCCCGCCAAGCCTTGCGTCGATATTTCCCCGGAAAGAGTCAGGACTGGAAGCAGAGCATTCTTGGTGGCGCGAACATTGATATCGTCTGCTTTGAGTGTAGTGCCTGATTCCAGCACGTCGGGCCGCTTGGTGATGGCTTCCTTGATGGCGTCCTCGAGCGGGATCTTTTCGACTTCGGGAGGAGGCACATCGGCCGTATCGATCGGAATAATCTCGACTGTGCGCAAAGCAGGTGAAGTCGGATCCTTGGTAATCAAATTGAGCAGTGTGAGTTGGTCCTGAAGTAAGGTCGTCTGCGCGACGATCATGTTTTCATTGGCGGTGGCAACCTGCGCTTCGGCCTGAACGATTTCCAGCGGCGCCAGCGTTCCGATATCAACCTGTTTTTTATTGTCGCTATAGAGTTTGTTTGCAAGATCGATCTGATGCTGGGCCACATCAACGTTGCCGCGTGCGAAGGCCAGTTCCCAGTAAGCATTGCCGACCGCGGTAATCGACGTAATCACCTGCAGCTCGAATATCTGGTCAGCCAAATTTTTGTTCAACTTCGCGATTCGGATATTGCGTTCATTCGCAAGAAGGCCAAAGCCGTTCAGCAGTTGCTGGCTGGCGATTAGAATGGCATTGGACGTCACGAAAGGACTGAAGAAATTTTGAGGACTGGACGTTGACCCACGCGTATTGTTGACCGAGGCCGAAAACGATGTGCCAGTGTGAAACCCCTGGGAATATTGCATGTTAACGACTGTAGCGTGAGTGTCCAACACTGAAAAATTCGTGGCAGTCCCCGGACCGGATACGCTCGTGCCGGCCGTCAACGGGTTATTCACGGGAATCAACCGGGAGTCAATGCTCATTGTTGAAGTCAGCAGTGGGTCAAAATTTTGTGCCGGAATGCTTCCGAGCGCGACCAGCGACCCTCTCGAGAAGCCGCCACCTAATGTGCGAAGAATATTGGCCTCGGCGAGCCACGGGGTGTATCGCTGAATCGCAATGTCCAAATTGTTTTGCAGGGCCAGGTCGATTGCGTCCTGCAAGCTGATGCGCAGCTTGCCATCCTGAATCATCTGCTCGATGCGTGGCGCGTTGGTCAGAACCGGCTCCGGAACCGTCGTCGGCCTGTAGGGCGCGACGATATTGGGAAACCAGCGCTTGCCGTTGGTGTAATTTTGATTCGATAGCTGGATCGTTCTCACCTGAGGCTGAGCCGGGGGTTGCGCGGGCGCGGCTTGTGCAGGCGCAGCTTGTCCCTGCTCCTGCCGGGCGAACGTGGGCGCAACGGGCGCCAATGCCGTTAGTATGGCCAGACTTACGGCAAGCGAACTACGGTAGAGCCGTCCGATCATTTTATTAGTATCCTCTCGCGACAAACGCAGCTTTGTAATTTTCATTCTTCGACAAATTATGACTTGTAAGTGCCAAGTGTATTAAACGTCCGGATAGCGCCTGATGTTTCATCTATTTTCCGCGAAGGTTCTAACCTCATTGAAAATAATGGGTTGGGAGACCCGGGAACTTGATCAAACAAACGAATGAGCGGCAATTGCCGTGCGAGACCACAAACCGCTGCCGCGGCCGGATCGTGCCAGAATCATGACGACCCGAGTATTGGACGTGAGAAATGTCCTAAGGTCAAGGCCAGATGTAGGTTACATACCGGTGCGAATTTTTCTCTCACGTCATTTCTTGACATTCGTAGGGGAGGCCGATAGTCTTGGCGCGCGATGAGGCCTGAAGCCATTACACGAATGCTGGAAGACGTGGGAGCAATCCGCCAGGGGCATTTTGAGTTGACGTCGGGACTTCATAGCGCGACGTACGTCCAGTGCGCACTGGTGCTGCAATATCCCAAGTACGCGGAGCAATTAGGGCGGGCGTTGGCTGCGGAATTTCTCGACTTGCGCGTCGATTGCGTGGCTTCGCCGGCCCTCGGCGGAGTTATCCTCGGGCACGAAGTGGCTCGCGCGCTGCCACCCCGAGCGGATGGCGCTCCTGTTCGGGCAATTTTTGTCGAACGCGACGCCACCGGCTCGCTGACCCTGCGTCGTGGATTTCGCGTCGATCCCGACGAACACGTGCTGGTGGTCGAAGACGTTTGGACGACCGGCGGCTCGACTTATTCGACGATACGCGTGCTCGAAGAAGCAGGCGCGCGCGTAGTGGCTGCGGGAGCGCTGATCGATCGAAGCGGCGGACAAATCGAATTGCCTGTGCGCACTGAGGCGCTAATGGAATTGAAAGTCGAAAGTTACGCCGCGGCGGAGTGCCCGCAATGCCTCAACGGCAGCGTCGCCGTCAAGCCGGGCAGCCGGTTTGCCCGCGCCAACCCGTAGAGTCCATTCCCGCTAATCTAAATTTCAAATTTGAGATAATGGCGCGCCTTTGGCAGCGAATGTCCGCGGACGTGCGATAATTGCATGCAGAGCCTATGCAGAATATCAAACTCACGATGGCTTATGACGGAACTGACTTTAGCGGCTGGCAGATCCAGCCCGGACAGCCGACGGTTCAGGGCGCGATAAGCGATGTGCTGGAGAATCTCACGCAGCAGCGGCTGCAAATTCAGGGCGCCGGGCGTACCGACGCTGGAGTTCATGCGGCCGGCCAAGTGGCGAACTTTAAGACAGAAGCCGAGTTGAGCGCGGATGAGTTTCAGAGGGCATTCAATGCATTGCTGCCGGAATCGATCCGGATCGTTGCAGCCGAGCATGTTCCACCGGATTTTCATGCCCGGTGGAACGCCGTGGCAAAAACCTACCGGTACAGAATTTTTCGCGGACGAGTGGTTTCGCCATTTCTCTGGCGGTACGTGCAGCACGATCCTTTTCCGCTTGATTTCGACGTCATGGCTGAAGCCGCGCGAAAATTCGAGGGTCAACACGATTTCACATCATTCGCCGCATCCACAGGGTCCGAAGATGAAGATCGCGATCGAACCATGACACGAGTGATTTATCGCTCGGAAATGACGCGCGTTGCTTGCGAAGATTTACCCGGATCGGCGGAAGAGTGGGTCTATACGGTTCGTGGAAAGTCTTTTTTGCGCTACATGGTGCGCAAGATTGTGGGAACTCTGGTCGACGTCGGGCGCGGAAAACTCCAGCCGGAAAATATCGCGGAACTTTTCGAGATGCGCGACCGCTCGAAATCCGGACCGACGATGCCGCCACAGGGTTTGTGTCTCGCGGAAGTGGAATATCCTGACACGCCAGGCCACGATGGAAGCCAATGAGCGGACTGTGCGCCTTAGTTTAGTTGGACAGACACTCTTGTATTTCCGGAGCGATTGGGCCATAACTCAATCAGAGATGGAGGACGGCCTGGCCAATTAAATCTTCGGTCGCGCAGGAGCGAGTCCAATGAAGATAACCTTCAAGACCTGGCAGCCAGCGATCACTGCGCTCGTTTTGTTAGTTTGCACCGCGAACACGTTTGCCCAGCAGAATGCCGGCGAGGTTGCGCTTGCTAAATCGGGCCAAATGCAGCCCGTGCGCGTCGAGGTCGATCTGCGCGATGCGCCGCGACATATTTTTCATTCCAAGCTGACGTTTGCCGTCAAGCCCGGGCAGCTCACGCTGTTATACCCAGAATGGATTCCCGGCGAACATGGGCCGACGGGGCCCATCTCGCAAATTGCCGGGCTGAAGTTCACTGCCGGCGGCAAGACGCTCGCGTGGCGGCGCGATGACGTAAACATGTTCGCCTTCCACCTGGACGTGCCCGCCGGCGCTACCGAACTCTCTGCCTCGCTTGATTATCTTTCCCCAGGCGAAGGAGGACAGTTCTCTGCCAGCCCGGCCGCGACCGCGAAGCTGGCCGTGCTTGAGTGGTGCCTGGTGACGCTTTATCCGCAAGGCGCGCGGAGTGACGACGTTTCTTACTCGGCAAGCCTGCAGTTGCCAGCGGGATGGAAATATGCAACAGCACTATCCGGGGGCAGCGGCGCGAGCGGCGTGATCGAATTTCAGCCGGTTTCGCTCACTACGCTGATTGATTCTCCCGTCCTATCCGGCGAATTCTTGAATAAAGTCCCGCTGGGCCAAGCGGACGGAGCAGCGCACACTCTGGATCTTGCCAGCGATACCCCTGGCGCGATTGAATTAACTCCGGACGAACTGCAACATTTTAAGAATCTGGTAAGCGAAGCGAACGCCCTGTTCGGGGCGCATCATTATCGTCATTACGATTTCCTGTTGACCTTGAGCGATCACGTGGCCGGCTTTGGACTCGAACATCACGAATCGAGCGACGACCGTACGGCCGAACGCGCGCTTTCCGATCCGGATCTTTACGACATTTTCGCCGGTCTATTGCCACACGAGTTCGTACATTCCTGGAACGGCAAGTACCGGCGCCCGGCCGGCCTCGCCACACCGGATTTCGATAAGCCGATGAAGGACGATCTGCTCTGGGTGTACGAAGGACTCACACAGTACCTTGGCGTGGTGCTGACGGCGCGAAGCGGTATCCGCGATGCGGACATGCAGCGCGAATACATTTCCTGGGTCGCCGGATATCTGGATCACTGGCCGGGTCGCAGCTGGGCGCCGCTGCAAGATACGGCCGTATTCGCCCAATACCTTTACAATGTTCCCGGGAGGCAATGGGGGTCGTGGCGGCGCAGCACGGATTTTTATGATGAGAGCATCCTGATCTGGCTCGAAGCCGACACCATCATCCGGCGTGAAAGCAAGGGCCAGCGCACCTTGGACGATTTCTGCCGCATTTTTTACGGTCCGCCCAGTGGCGATCCGGCGGTAAAACCCTACACATTTGAAGACGTGGTCGCGGCTCTGAATCAAGTGGTGCCCTTCGACTGGCGGAGCTTTTTGCGCATGCGGCTGGACGCAACAGGGGAGCACGCCCCGCTCGGCGGAATCGAGAACGCAGGCTGGCGCCTGTCCTATACCGATAAACTAAACCGCTACCAGCACTCCATGGAGGCCGCCGACGATCTCACCGATGTGAGATTCTCGCTGGGGCTGGTGCTGCGGCACAAGAAAGGCGACAAAAAAGACGGGGAGATCCTTGACGTAATACCCGGTTCGCCCGCCGGTTCGGCGGGAATCAGTCCGGACATGAAGCTAGTCGCCGTAAACGGCCGCATTTGGTCTCCCGAATACTTGCACGAAGCCATTGCCGGAGCGAAGGGCAGTTCGCAGCAGATCGAGCTGCTGGTCGAGAATGCCGGCTTCTTCGAGACTTTCAAGCTCAACTATCATGGCGGCGAACGCTATCCACATCTCGCGCGCGAAGCATCAGGCGCGGATTTACTGACACCGATATTGAGTCCGCGTGCGGGCGGCAAGTGAGTTTCGCAGATGGAGCCGCAGCGAAACGTGTTTTGATACGGTCGAGAGACGACCATCAATTTCCGCGAACGTTTGCGTCCTTTTGAAGAGTGAAAGATGAAGAGTGACAGAAATGCGTAGCATGGCTAGGCGGGAATGATTCGAGTAGAATAGCCAAAGATATTCGCAGCGCTGAAGAAAGCAACCTATCGCATCCTAATGGAAGAGGGGATCTGAATGGCCGAGGAAACTGCACCACAAGTCACGACACCTGCTGCTCCACCTAAGGCGCCGGCGGTCGCGGCGGCTGCAACTGCTCCTGTGGAAGACGCCGAGCCCAAGGAAGTGAAAATAAAAGTGCGCAAGCCCAAGCAGCGTGCCTGCGACGAAAAGGATGCCAAGGGAAAACTCTGCGCCGGACATCTGAAGCGCTGGTACGACTACCCAAAGGATGTAGAAGCCAAAATCGGGAAGGACGCCGAAATTTACCGCTGCGAATTCTGTAAAACATTGTACAAACCAGACCCGAAGCAATTGCCGCATAGTTACACGCTGCGCTATTGAGATGTTGCTGCGCTGTTCAGATATTTTGTAGTGAGTGTTTGTGGGTCGCGGCTTCAGCCGCGACAGTCGAATGTCCAAGGGATGGACTTCAGCCCTGAGGCCTCAGGGCTTAAAAGCCCTCTTGAGGAGCTTATTATGTCGGCCCTGAAGGGCCGACCCACAAACCGGGACCGCGCGCTGGGCGTCGGACAAGCAATGGAAACAGACGGACTGATTTACGATTGGAATGTGGCGGGCAATTTCGTATTTCCCTCCGGCGGAAAAGTCACGCTGGATGATGAAACACTGCGTGATGGCCTGCAAAACCCGTCGGTTCACAACCCTTCGATTGAAGAAAAAATAGAAATTCTACATTTGATGGAGTCGCTGGGAATTGAAATGGCGAACATCGGTTTGCCGGCGGCTGGCCCGCGCGCTTATGCGGACGCGGAGGCGCTGGCGAAAGAAATTGCGGGCGCGCGGATGAAAGTCCGACCGAATTGCGCGGCCCGGACGCACGAAAACGATATTCGCCCGATTGCCGAGATTTCTCAGCGTGCTGGAATTGCGGTGGAAGTTGGAATGTTTCTGGGATCAAGCCCCATTCGCCGCCAGGTGGAAGACTGGACGGTTGATTATCTTTTGAAGACCACGGAAAACGCCGTGAAATTCGGCGTCGCGCAGGGATTGCCGGTGATGTATGTGACCGAGGACACGATCCGCACGGACGCGAATACGGTCCGGGCGCTTTATTCGACGGCAATTCGCTGCGGTGCGCGTTCCATCGTACTCTGCGACACCGTCGGGCACGCCACACCGATGGGCGCGTACAATCTGGTTAAATTTGTACGCGAGAACGTTGTAATTCCTTCGGGTGAAAAGATTCGAGTCGATTGGCACGGCCATTGCGATCGCGGGCTGGCGATAGCGAATTCATTCGCAGCGATTGCGGCGGGCGCCGATCAGATTCAGTCTGCGGCGAATTCGCTCGGCGAGCGCGTGGGAAACACTCCGACGGAGCTGATGCTCGTCAACATGCGTCTGCTGGGGATGATCGACCGTGACCTCTCGAAGTTGATGGAATATTGCGAGAAGGTCGCGCGGGCGACTCATACAACCATTCCGCCGAATTATCCCGTTGTGGGCAGGGACGCTTTTCGAACGGCCACCGGCGTCCATGCGGCGGCAGTGATTAAAGCGTTCCGCAAGGGTGATCACGGGCTGGCTGATGCGGTCTACAGCGGGGTGCCGGCATCGCTTTTCGGAATGGTGCAGGTGATTGAGGTGGGACCCATGAGCGGGAAATCAAACGTGCTGTACTGGATGGAGACGCATGGCATTCCCGCGAACGAGAAACTCGCCGGCAAAATCCTCGAGGCGGCCAAGAAATCGTCGTGTGTTCTGGCTGACGAAGAAATTCTGGCGCTGTGCGGCGAAGCTTCCCAGCATTAGGCGCCGAATATCCGGTAGACCTTTTCCGTTTGACCGTACTGCTCGAATGACGCACACTTGAAACCCTCGCCGCGACGCGAGTCTTTACCAGCGCGGCGGTTTAATCTGTGAAACATTATCTCTTATTGTGCGCGATCGGAATTGTAGTGACTGCATTTATCCAGAATCTTACTCGAAAGACGGCCGCCGCTGCGCTTCAGGATGATCCGCGCGTCGTGCACGTCCTGGAATTCCTCAAGGCGAATGCTTCCGCCACAACTGAAGAGCAAATCCGCATTACCGAAATCGCGGCGCCTCCTTTCCATGAAGGCGCTCGCGCCGCATACATGAAGAAATCGCTGGCGACAGCCGGCCTTCGAGTTGACATGGACGCAACCGGCAATGTCATCGGAGAGTATCCGGGAACATCGCCAGACATCGTCATGCTCACCGCGCATATGGATACGGTCTTCCCCGCAGGGACGAACGTAAGTGTGAAGCGCGATGGCAATCGCTTGCTCGCTCCGGGTATTTCAGACAACGGGACGGGCCTGGCGGCATTGGTGGCGATTGCGCGGGCATTACACGAAATCAGAATCAGGCCGAAGAACACGATTCTGTTTGTCGCGGATGTGGGGGAAGAAGGGGAAGGGAATCTTCGAGGCATGCGCGCGCTGGTGGACGCCTATAAGAAGCGCTTGAAGTATGTCATCGCGCTCGACGGATCGGCCACGGAGTACGTCACGACGGCAGCACTGGCCTCTCGAAGGGTTGAAATCGC
>JAOAPW010000087.1 GCA_025463105.1 Candidatus Acidiferrum typicum
AAATTGAGATGCCCGGCTGCCTTGTGGTGGCCGGGTCTTTTTTTATTTCGTTATCGAACTTTGCTCGCTGCACTTCTGCTGATAAGCAACCCAGATTCTCTGTAAACGTTTCAGCGTTATTGGGTCAGCTTCAACCTGAGATTCCTTTACGAGATTGGTTGTCGGCGGTGTCGGTATCATAAATTCCTCAAATTTCCGATAGCTGTTACCGCCATCATCTGTGATGTGTTTACACCAGCCGCAAGAAAACTCATCTTCCGTCCACTCCACCTTGACAGCAACTGGGTGGCCGTCTTCATTTACATTGGAAACGATGACCCTAAAACCGTCTACTAGGAAATCCATAGTCCACCCTTTCTGTGCGAGTCAGCCCGTCTTCTCAGTACGCGTATGGTGCCTTGCTGTCCTTTGCTTTTTCGGGATACTTCGCGTCGATCTTCGCCATTATTTTTTCGGCCATCGTGACCGCGTTCGAAATTGCAGACTCTATGCCGGGACAAGGCTTGTCGAACTGTGCCAGCTTGCGAGCGGCCAAGATCGTCGCGCAAATCCACAACACTCTTTTTCGCCCTTCGTCCACACGAAAAGCCTAGCACACAATGTTCGCCTTGTCTTCGCCCCACCCTTCGTCAACAGCGTCAATGTGTTTTAGGATTTGATCTATGATGTATCGGAAGGCCGCTCTTTCGTTCGGTTCTTTGAGGCTTATGTCCAGCGAGATTGGATGTTCGTATTCGTCAAACCTAGTGGTTTCGAAACGGATTGCATCATTGAACAGCTGCACGCACCCGACTTCTGTTCCTAAGGGGTAAGTTATCACTGAAGGTTTCACTTCGATTCGTGGTTGCATTTAGTAAGCTCCTTGGAGCGGGATTTTATCATTGGTCTTAATTGGTCTGTCTGTGGAATTTATTTGTGGCTGTGGGAAACGGCGCGTCGCCGATTACGAACACTGAGTAAGTCTCTTGTAGCGGTAATCTAAAGCACCGTGCTCCAATCTGTGGATGGTGCAAGGAGCACCCAAACTTGAGCGAAAATGAAACTGTGATTCCGCTGGCAGAGCTAGAACGCATGGAGATTACTTGCGGCCCGTGCAAACAAAGCATTACGTTCTTAGCCAACGAAAACTTCCCATTACCCACAACGTGCCCGGTTTGCAAGCAGGCTCTGGCTAGTGGAATAGTTCAAAAGTGGGAAGCTTGGAAGAACTTTTTGAGAGAAGGAAAGGAAGCAAAAATACAATTCCGCGTGAAGCAAAATCTTTGAAGTTTTTTGCGTCAGGAA
The DNA here is from genome assembly GCA_025463105.1 of Candidatus Acidiferrum typicum. Taxonomy (GTDB): domain Bacteria; phylum Acidobacteriota; class Terriglobia; order Acidiferrales; family UBA7541; genus Palsa-360. The sequence continues at coordinate 1,285 of JAOAPW010000087.1, forward strand.
ATTGTGACGGATTTTGTGACGGACATCCTGACTTGGGTGCCAAAACTGACTTTATTGACACTTTCGATTGGTGTAGAATCAACAAGTTACGTGTTGTCAACAGCGGGTGAGTGCATCCGGCTTACAGGCTTGCCCGCCATAAAGTATTTTGTTTCCAGTGAGCCCTACTGAAATCTGCGTGGCGTTGGTACCGACCGCGCAATTTTCGTGCAATCAATCTTCTGCAGCCCTTCGCCGTTTTCCATGATTCGCCTGGCGCGATCTCTAAGTTCCTTCAGCCACAACAGCCTGCCGCTCCTAAAGGCTCGCATCAATAAAGACCTGGAGGTGACGATGCTTACACGCTGTCGGGAGTCGCGATCACATTTGCTGTGGCTCCCCTTACTGGCGATTCTCTGTTGCCCGTGTACCAGTTCGGCTCAAACGAAGATGCGTGCCAGTCAGATTAATCTTGGGGACAACTTTCCATTCACCGGAAATATCACGGCAACGACCGGGCAAAATACCGCCAACTTCTACAACACGAACGGGAAGAAGATTGTGGATGGCGTGAAATACCCTTTCACCCAAGCTGGGATTGTGGCCTGTCTAAATGATGCATTGCAGTCAAACGGCGGCGTGGGTATCTGCGATGCGAGCATGGCGCCTTCCATAACCTTTACTTCTGAACTGAATATCAAAAACAATACTGGCGTGGATTCTCTGACCCTTATCCTCCCCATTATGGCTACCTGGACCTTTAATATTACAGACGGAACCTCTTGCGGCATCAAGCAATTTGACAAGACCAATATTTTGGGATGGGGAACATCGAGCGACACGCTGTTCAGCATAGTCCCAGCCGGTGCTGGTTCCAACATGTCCGCGCTCTACTGCACGGCCACGGGAACTTATTATCGGGCCGAGGGGTTTGGGGCTGTAAACACCGTTGGGGCAACCCTGGTCAATGGCGCGATGCTGATTCAGCATTCCGCTGATGGCTCGCAATTCAACAGACTCTCTACCCTAAACACCAATGGGATTGGCATTCACGTTGGAGATGTTTGCTGTGGCACGCAATTCCACGACATTCTGGCAAACGGGCAAAGCGGCCCCGGGGCACGTCCTTGCGTGATCGGAGATTCGGCGATCGGAGGATCTGGCTTTGGCGGCATGGTCGATGTGGCGTGGGAGGGTGGAAGTTGCACGCATCCCGGAACGGGCCTGAAGGCTATGGAGATCGGTGGCGGCATCAATACGGACGGCCTGAAAATTGACAGCACGTACATGGAGCCAAACGCCAGCGATACCACCACGCCCTGCGGAAGCATAGGGGCCCGCGCCCACAATATAACCATTATCAATTCCCAATGCGACAACATCGCGGGCGGTTCTACGGCCTATGCATGGGATATCGTTACCTGGGCAGGTCCATCGGATTCGACCTTTATCGGGATTAAAGCGCAATCTGGAAACTGCGTTAACGATCACATCACGGGCGTTGTGATTCAAACCAACGGAACAAATGGCCAATGCCGTCCATACATCAGCCCCGCATCGCTTTCAACCGTAGACTATTGCGGAGCTACTACTGGCGGCACGCAGGCCTGCGCAAAAACCTTGCAAGCATTCCCCATTGTCGTCTGGGGAGATGTGCAGCTGAATACGTCCACATCGCAATCCATAACAACTCTTCCTTTTTCTGACTCTTTCTATTCCTGCACGGGAAGCGACCTGACGACTGCCGCAGGCATCGTGTCTTTTAACACCTACGCATCCGCAAGTGTCACGATCCAGGAAACCGGCGGGGTTAATACAGACCATCTGCGGTACATCTGCGTCGGACGATAATAAGCCAAGAACAAACGGGCTAGCATGAGGGAGTTATGTCACAAAGTCGGTCACAAAAATCTCTTAACGAGGTACCCAAACAGGACTGCGGGTAAAGAGCCCGTTGACGAAACCCATCTGATAAACGATGAAAAGGCCGAATGCAAGACTCACTAATCCTGAGGCCAGTCCCAGCCCGTGATTGAGGCGAGCAAAGCGACTTCCGGAAAACATGAATGGAAGAGCGATCGCTACAGTGATCAGCATCATGCCCGCGACCGTGCCAATTCCGAAGACCAGAAGATATAAGACTGCCCATGAGGGAACACGTATGGTTGTGAGCACCAACAAGGCGACGGCAGCCGAGCCCGCGAGGCCATGAACGATGCCAACGACTAATGGCCGCACGACTAGATAAAGTCCCAGCCGACCAAACGCGCGATCCGTCCAATTCACAGGCGTCGCAACCTCGGCATGGCCGTGTACCCTGGGACCGTGGCCGTGTGGATGGCTTTGATTGTAATCTCCCTGGCCGTGAGGATGCTTGAGGTGGTCCGAATGCAACGGCGTAACAGTTTCCGTTATCCAGCGCATGATTCCAGACAGATTTAGCACTCCTAGAAGAACTAACATTAAGCCCACCGACAATTCCATTGAGAGCCCGACTCTTGGCGGAATCACGAGGCCGAAAAGAATGATCGCCGACCCAACGGCGAAAATTGTGATCGTGTGACCCAACCCCCAAAGCGCCCCAATTAAAGCCGCGTGACGGATGCTCCGCTGGCGGCTCACGATCGTCGTGACGGCGATGACGTGGTCCGGATCGGTCGCGTGGCGCATGCCGAGAACCAAACCAAGTGCACTGATGGAGAGTAGGGCGATCATATTAATTTGAGGCCGCGGCGCCGGCGCGAGAACTGCTGCATCGGCGTTCGAGATATTCCAGGTATTCGGCCAGGCCTTCGCCGGTTTTGGCGGATATTTTAAGAACTTCCATCCCGGGCCGCACTGCTTGGATATTGCGTAGCACGGCCGCTTCATCAAATTCCACGGCCGCGGCAAGATCCGATTTTGTGATGACGGCCACATCCGCGCTGTTGAATATCGTCGGATATTTGAGGGGCTTGTCTTCACCCTCGGTCACCGAGAGCAGAACGAAACGCAAGTCTTCGCCGAGATCGTACGAAGAAGGGCACACCAGGTTCCCGACATTCTCAATAAACAAAAAATCCAGTTGGGTTAGATCCCACCCATCCAGGGCATTCTGAACCATGGCCGCGTCCAGATGGCAGACGGTGCCGGTGAGGATTTGCTTCACGGGAACCTGGCTGCGACCCAGGCGCGCGGCATCATTTTCCGTAGCCAGATCACCGACCAACGCCGCCACCCTGTAGCGGGAATGAAGAAGGGTCAGCGTTTTTTCCAGAAAAGCTGTCTTGCCGGAACCAGGGCTGGAAACGAAGCTGACTGCCAGCACGCCCGCTTCGCGGAAGCGGTCCCGCAGCGCGCGAGCGATTATGTCGTTCTGTTTGAGGACATTCTTTCGGACTTCTACCAGACGAGGTTCCGTGGTCATTCTTCGATCTCCAGCGCTACGACTTCCAGCTCTTTCCCGTGCAGAACTTCGGGAGTGGGAGTGCCGCATTCGGGACAGCAGAACCACTGAATCGAACCAAGCGCCCGCGGGCCGTCGCACTTGGGACAAAACACTTCGACTGGAACTTCTTCGATCAATAGTTGCGAACCTTCGAGGGGCGTGGCCTCGCATGCCATTTCGTAGGATGAGAGAAGTGCTTCCTTCACGACGCCTGACAATTGCCCGAGCCGGAGGTGCACGGCCAGCACTTGCGCTTGCCCGCAGCGCTCCGATTCTTCCTGCGCCATCTCGACGATGCTCATGGCGATCGAGAGTTCATGCATTTGCAGGTCTCGCTTTGGCGCCAATCGGAAGATATTCTTTCATCGCATGCGTCATCCGCGCACAATTAATGTCTATGAGCGAAGCGCCTAATCCAGGGCTCGCCATCGCGCCAACCGCGGCTTGCCCAAGGCTGATGCCACCGTCCCCCGGCGGAACAACGTGATTTGTCCATACCTGCAGGCCTTCTACTTCGATGAGACTCTTGATGTCGCTTAGTAACAGCTCATTCTGGAAGACGCCTCCGGAGAGTACAACGGTATCGGCTCCTTGCTCATGACATAGAGTTGCAACCCCGTCGTGGAGCCCCTGGGCAATTCCTCGCTGAAACGCGCGGGCAATTTCACTGCTAACCCGGCCGCAGAGTCGGTCGCAAATCATGCCGGCGAGCAGCGGGCGAAAATCAAGTTCGCCGTCAGTGAACGGGAATGGATATGCGTCGGTCGTGGACGCATGGCGGGCAAGGCGTTCCAGCCACATCGCGGCCTGTCCCTCGAAGGTAATTTCGCGAGTGAAACCCATGAGCGCCGCCGCTGTGTCGAAGAGCCTTCCCATGGAAGATGTGGGAAAACAGCGAATATTTGTGCGCACGAGTTGCGAAGCGTCGCGATAGCGCGAAGGAAATGAGAACGGCGGGACGCTCAAGTCCGGCAGGTCATTCAGTTGCGCAAGAAAACCTGCTGCCGCCTGGATGGGACAGGCAGCGGCTGCATCGCCGCCAGGTAGTGCGGCGGCGCGCAGATGTGCGACGCGGTTGAATCCTTCGCGTAAGCTACCGGCGAAAATTTCGCCACCCCAGATCGTGCCGTCGTCTCCGTAACCGGTCCCGTCGAAACTTACTCCGACGACTCGCTTGTCCCAGGCGCCACGCTCAGCGATTACGGAAGCAACGTGAGCGCGATGATGTTGCACCGCGCATTTCTTCGATGCAGAAAGGTCCGAGGCATGCATCGTCGAAATATATTGAGGATGCAGGTCGTGAACGAGCAACAACTCGTTGGAATCAATTTCATACATCGAAAGCAAATCCCGGATCGTTTCCTGAAAGGAGCAAAACGATTCGTAATGATCGAGGTCTCCGATGTGCTGGCTGACGAAGGCTTGACCATCCACAACAAGAGTAATCGTGTTTTTGAGGTCCGCGCCAAGAGCCAGGATCGGACGATCAGTTGGAAATGTAGCGGCGGCTCCGGGGGCATATCCACGCGCCCGGCGGAGAATTGTCGGGCCGAAAACGCTCACGCGGGCAACCGAATCTTCCACCCGCCGAGCGATAGGCCGTTCACCGATTAGAAAACCATCTGCAATGCCGGAGAGTTGGCGTAGCGCGTCGTCGTCCTGGTAGGCGATTGGCTCGCTCGAACGATTCGCGCTGGTCATTACCAGAATTTCGGGGGCGCCGGCGGCAAACAACAGATAATGCAACGGCGTGTAGGGCAACATAACACCGAGCTCGTCATTTTCAGGCGCAACCCCAGGCAAGTCGGTCTTCGCCGGCGCGAGCACAATGGGCCGCGCGACGGAATTTATCAACATTTCTGCCTCGGGGCAAAGGTGAACCATGCTGCGCGCGACCTCGATATTTTTCGCCATCAAGGCGAAAGGCTTTTCTTTTCGGTATTTTCTGGCACGCACAGCAGCAAGGGCTTCCGGGTTTTTAGCGTCACAGGCGAGATGGTAGCCGCCCAGCCCCTTCACAGCGAGAATCATGCCCGATTGAAGGTAATGCACCGCTTTTTGAATCGCTGCTTTATCTCCACGCACAAATTCATCGCCCGCTCGAAAAGCATAGTGGGGTCCACAGGCAGGGCACGCGACGGGTTGCGCGTGAAAACGCCGATTCGCAGGGTCACCGTACTCCCCGGCGCAGTGACCGTCCAGCAGCCAATCCGCCATCGTGGTATTGGGACGGTCATAAGGCAATCTTTGAATCACGCTGTAGCGGGGGCCGCAGTCCGTGCAATTGATGTAGGGATAGTGATAACGGCGATCCTGGGGATCGAATAGTTCTTGCAGGCACTTTTTGCACACTGGCAAGTCAGGCGAGATTCGAACAGTGGGCTGCCGTTCGCCGGCGCTTTCCTGAATAATGAAACCCGTGAAACCGGACACTTCTGCGGGCTCCGCGAAAATTTCTGAGATTGCAGCTGCTTGTGGTGCGCGTGTTTTCATTTCTTCGAGAAATAGTTGGACGCATTCCTTGTCTCCCTCGAGATGGATCTTCACTCCTTCTTCCGCGTTTAACACCCAACCCTTCAAACCATTTGCACGCGCAAGTCTATAGACGAACGGGCGAAAACCGACGCCCTGCACCACGCCGCGTACCTTGATGGAGTAAGCGTTCAGCATCCGGTTACTTTCCGACGACGCAGGCGCGGCCCTGCCAGCCCACTTGAATCACTTTGCCGTCCTGGACCAGCAACGGAAGGGAATAGGGCGCTTGCGCCAGCGAACGCATGCGTTCGCTAGCTTCTTCGTCAGCCTCAACGTCATATTCTTCGAAGTCTTTTCCTTTCCATTCGAGCCATTCGCGAATCTCGCGCGTGTAAGGACAGCTCGCTGTTCCGTAGAGTTCCAACTTAGGCATGCCCCAACGCCTCCAGCGTTTCGCGAATGAGGTGATAGATCGATGCTTGCACTTCCTGGATGCGCGGAATGTAGTCCGACCGGACAATCAGTGGAAAATCCGCCAAACCGCGGCGAGCGACTTCTCCTCCGTCATAGCCAAGCAGCGCCACCGTCAGCAGTTTCCTCTTTCGCGCTTCTTCCAGCGCCATCACAATATTTTTCGACCCGCCGCTCGTGGAAATTGCAATAGCTATGTCATTGGGCTGCGCGTGCGCGATCAACTGACGCTGGAAAATCAATTCGGCGCCAACATCATTGGCGATCGCGGAGATATTGGCAGGTTCCATGGACAGCGAGATAGCAGGAATGGACTCGTATCCCAGCGGAGGCAGGAAGCAATCGATGGCCCAGTCATTTGCGTCCGTGGCCGATCCACCATTGCCAAAAATGATGAGCTTGCCGCCTCGATCGATTCGTTCGCGAATCGCGATGGAGGCATTTCCGATTTTTTCTGATTCTTCTTTCGCGACCTGCTTGCGAAGAAGCGCATCATCACGTACTTTCATCTGGATGGAAGCAGCGACTTCGGCTACAACGTCAAATGTTTCCTGCTTTTCTTTGCCGAGAAAGGGATAGAGGAATCCAGCTTCTCCTACATCATGGCCCATTTCGCGGTGCTCGAAAAAGACGTGTACCGTCTCCCAGAGCGTGTGATAAAGGATTTCGATCAATTCCTGGTCGATGAAGGGGTCCGCGGTCGCAGCGGCGCAGAAGTAGGAACCTTCCGCACCCGGCAAAGCGAACGTCATCGCTCCGCGCCGGCTCGCTGTGTCCAGCGCGGCCCAGATTTCGTGATCTCCCTCCGGTGGGCCGAAGCCCATAACCATGTCGTCGGGTTGAACCAGCGTTTTCAGCCACGGTTCAAAGGCGAAAGAAAGATCAAGTGCGGGGAGGGCGCGTTTGCCGACGATGACCGGATGCACGAATTCCACCGAGACGTGCTGCGCATCGGTGGCATATGGGCCACGTCCGAACGCCAGCAATCGGCCGCCGCGTAGAAATCGCTCGGACATTTCGCGGCACGCTTCCGCCAATCGAAGTGCCTCGACGGCGAAAAATGACTCGAGCACTTGATTGCGCGCCAGTAATCGCTGTTCGATCTGCGTCGCCAGTGAAAGGCCTGTTACCATCGCACTCCCTAACAAATCCTGGGCAGAGGGTCGCCCACAAGCATGTCCACAATGCGGCTTCCGCCGTAAAGAGTTGTTACCAGAACGGCGCTTTCGGGTTGTTCGCGAACTTCGCCGATCGCGTGCGCTTCTTCTCCTCCAGGCGTCGCGCGAAGAGCGCGCAGCGCGGCTTCCGCATGGTCGGCAGAAACGATCGCGAGAAATTGTCCCTCATTCGCGATGTGCAGGGGATCGAGTCCAAGAAGTTCGCAGGCGCCGCGCACGGAATCGCGCACGGGAATTTTTTCTTCGAAGAGGACAATTCCGAGGCCGCAGTCCCGCGCCAATTCATTGAGAGAAGTGGCGACGCCGCCGCGCGTGGGATCGCGCATCCAGCGGACTCCCGCTCCAGCTTCGCACACGAGTCCCTGAACGAGCGGAAGCACGGATCGCGTGTCCGAGCGCAGATCGGCTTCGAGGTCAAGATCTCCCCTCGCTAACAATATGGTGATGCCGTGGTCGCCGATGGGACCGGAGAGCAGAACTTTGTCGCCCGGACGTACAGCCTGCGGCGAAATTTCGACTCCTGAAAGCAGGCGTCCAATTCCGGTGGTGGTGATGTACATGCTATCGGCTTTGCCGTGTTCCACAACCTTGGTGTCTCCGCCTGCAATCCTGACCCCGGCCTTTTCCGCAGCCTGGCCCATCGCGCGAACTTCCGCTTCCAGAATATCCGTCGGCAACCCAGCCTCAAGAACAAAAGTAACGACGACCGCTTCCGCCTTCGCGCCTGACACCGCGAGATCATTCACCGTGCCGTTGATAGCCAGCTCACCGATGGAACCGCCCGGAAATCGCAACGGCTTCACAACGAAACTGTCCGTGGTCATGGCGATCTGTGTTCCATTGATCTGGATATGCGCGGCATCGCCCAGCGGGCCCGGAGAGGAACCAAAAAGAAGAGGAGCAAACAACCCTTCGACTAGTCTTCGGCTGGCCTTACCACCGGCGCCATGCGCCATTTCGATCTGCGTTTCACGAAAGCTGATCTTGCGTGCAGGGGTGGCGATAGGCATATCATCCGCTCAATTCGTCGCTGCGTTCGCGATCGTTACGGGTTTGCGGTGTTCATAGTTGTAGTAGGCCGCGCAGGATCCTTCTGAAGAAACCATCAGCGCGCCGACCGGTTGTTCGGGCGTGCACTCGCGTCCAAAAAGTTTGCATTGCGAGGGCTTGAGTACGCCCTTCAGGACCTCGCCGCATTGCGCCGCCTTGGGGTCGGTGACGCGGACGCCGGGAACAATGAAGCGCTGCTCGGAGTCCCACTCCGCGTAGGCCGCTCGAATCTTCAGGGCCGACTGCGAGATGAATCCCAGACCACGCCATTCAAAATAAGGACGAAGTTCAAAAACTTCCGCCATGGCGCGGAGAGCCGCGCGATTTCCTTCCCAGGGGACAACGCGCTTATATTGGTTCTCGACCTTCGCCTCGCCCTTTCGAAGCTGGCGCAGCAGCATCACAATGGACTGGAGAATGTCCAGCGGTTCGAAACCCGATACAACCACTGGTTTGCGTTCGTCCTTGGCAATCCAGTCGTAGGGACGGCAACCAATCACCGTCGAAACGTGTCCCGGACCGACAAATCCATCGAGGCGCATATCGGGCGAATCCAGAATCGCCCGGATGGCAGGAATGATCGTGACGTGGTTGCAAAATACGGAGAAATTACGCAGACCTTCCGCCTTCGCGCGCACCAGAGTCAGCGCGGTTGAAGGCGCGGTAGTTTCAAATCCTATGGCAAAAAACATGACGTGTTTTTCGGGATTGCTGCGGGCAAGTTTCAACGCATCCGCGGGTGAGTAGACGATTCGAACGTCCATGCCGCGCGCTTTGTATTCCAACGGGCTTCCATGTGTCCCCGGAACGCGCATCATGTCGCCAAATGCTGCGAAGATAAAGTCCGGTTGCGCGGCCAGCGAGAGCCCATCATCTATTCTGCCCATTGGAAGCACGCACACGGGACAGCCTGGGCCGTGTATCAATTCCACGTTTGAAGGAAGCAGATCTTTCAGACCAAAACGATAAATGGCATGTGTGTGTCCACCGCACACTTCCATAATCCGGTAGTGGCGATTAGGATCGGCAAGCCTGCGGATTTCTTCGCCCGTCTTCGCGATCAGCTCCGGCGCACGGAATTCATCCACAAATTTCATGGCATCCGCCTTTGGCCCGATTGGTCTTGCTCCTGATTGTCCAGACCGTAGCCACGCACTTCCTGCATGGCAGCCTCGGTCTCGCCGAGCATCGTGAGGGTCCGCATCTGATCGGCGGCATCGGCTTCGCTGATTTTGCTCATTGCGAAACCCACATGGATGAGCACCCAGTCCCCGGGTACCGGTGGATCGTCCTGCAAAAGTCCCAAATCCACTTTGCGGCGCACGCCAACTACATCAACAACCGCTTGCTGCGGATTTTGCGAATCAATCTCGATGATTGTTCCTGGTATCGCTAGGCACACGGTGCAACTCCTCTTGCCAACTTTTATTCCTGCTTTCGGGCCACGAGTTCAAATTTGAATTTGAGT
>JAOAPW010000088.1 GCA_025463105.1 Candidatus Acidiferrum typicum
AAGATGCGCCCATGTCCGCAAAGCTAATCGCGGCGAGCTCATTGTTCCTCTGGTTCGCGGTCATTACGTTTGGCCGCTACATCCAACCCCTGGGCGACACTCTGCGTCCGGGGAATTAAATTCGCTCGCTAAGTTGAAAGAATCATTTCTGCGCCAGGTACTCCGTGGAAAAGTGGAAGAGCAATCCCGGGAACGCCAATCTCCCGATTGGCGTGCGGAAAGACGCCAATCGGGAGATTGGCGTTCCCGGCCGCGAAACGCTGAGATTCGATTCAAACGGAGATACATTCGCCAACTTCACCGCACGACATCCGACGCAAAAACCAGCGTGACGCCTTGGCGTTCGATTTGCGGAAGCATTTCGGAGAGCACTCGCAATGTTTCGGAGCGCGGATGGCCAATGGCCAGCGCTGAACCTTTTTCGCGAGCGTCACGCACAGCCAGGGCAAATTGTTTTTGGATGGCGGCGACTGACTGCTCATCGTCCAGAAAAACGTTTCTCGACGTCGCAGGAACGCCCGCGACGTGCGCCGCGGTTTCCGCAACGGTAGCCGCAGTTGTCCGGCTGTCCACAAAAAATAATTTACGTTGGCGCAGCAAAGGCATTAGTTCGCTCATCAAAATTGCGTCGGAAGTGCCTCGCGAACCTTCGTGATTGTTCACGCCCACGGCGTAAGGCACAGTCTCCAGCATCGCTGCGAACGTCTGTCCCACAGCGCTTGAATCCATCCCGGAATGCAACTCAATCGGTTCGTCATTTTCTCCTCCAGTGGAAGCCATCGGCAAGTGAAGCAAGACCTGATAACCGCGCCGGTGCGCTTCCTCGGCAATTTCTCCTGAATTCAATAGATGCGGAAGCACGGAAAGTGTCAGCGGATACGAAACCCGAAACAGCGCGTCAGCCTGGGCACGGTCGTTTCCAAGATCATCGATCACAATGGCAAGGCGCGGCCGCGGCGATGCACTGTGAGCGGCCGGTGCAACGGCGAGCGGCACGATGAGATGGATGGATTGTGTGCGCTGGCCCCGAAGCAGGTAATCAAATCTTTCCATTCCGGGCGATGCGGATCGCGCAATGCGCTGCAGGTGATGAATTTCGGCGACGCGCGTAAGTTTCTTCTCAATCGCATCGTGAGCTGCCTTGTCAGGTAGGCCCGAACCGGTGAGTGGAACCGTGATGTAAATGTGGTCGGCGGCAAGTGATTGTGCTTTGCCCGGCTGACGTGCGGCAAATTCAGGGCGTGTTCCAACTTCCGCTCGTCCGCCGCTCGCATTGCGCGCAGCTAGAACGAGTTCATGAGTGATGGCTCGGATTTGACTGCTGGTTGGCGGAAGGGGTTTCCTGCAGCCGGTCGCGCAAATCAGCGCGAGGCCAAGAAGGAAAAAAAATACAAAGGTTGCAGACTTTACTTTTACGGTGGATGCTGCTAGTGAAGTGAGAAGCCGGCTCGAAAAACGTAAGCGCGGCTCGCGAGGGAAATTTTGGCGGAAGCCCTTCGAGCCGCGATTCACACGTCAGGCGGCCTTGCTGGCCTCGCCGCCTTTGAGCAGTTCAAGCGCCTTGTTATAAACAGGGTCATCAGCCTTCGGCAATTGGCCAGGGCCAAGAGGTTCCGGCTCTTCCGTATCGGCGGCGCTGGCATCGGGATCTTGTAGCCTCGTATGCACTTCGACGGTCGGCGCGACGCCCTCCTCCACGATCGATTTGCCATCCGGCGCGGAATAGAACGCAACGGTAAGAATCACGGCGCCGCCATCATCGAGTGGAATAGTTTTTTGTTCGGATGCAGTTCCGAAGGTGCGTTCGCCAAGGACCTCTCCGCGCTTGTTTCCCTTGATCGCGGCAGCCAGAACTTCCGCAGCTCCCGACGTGCTCGATGAAATCAGCACGTCCACCTGAGAACGCCACACCACCTTGTCGGGCTCCGCGGAGAACTCCTTGCGCGGAACGGTCTGCCCTTCAAGAGACGCGATTTTGCCGGAAGAGAGGAAGAACTGCGCCGCGGTTATAGCGTCCGCAACTTGTCCCCGCGTGCAATCTCTCAGATCGAGAACGAGCTTGTGCAACCCTTGCTTGTCAAACTGCGCGAGTTTATCGTGCAACTCCGTGACGTCCAGCGTCTCCAAAGCCGGCAGGCGCACATAAGCGACATCATCGGCGACACGGTCGGCCACAACATGCTGCGGCCCAATCACGGCGCGATTGATGCTCACTTCCTGGGGCTCCGTCTTGCCGCGCCGCACCACTGCCACTTTCACGGGCGTCCCCGGCGCTCCCTGCAAAAGCATTGTTGCCTGGCCTACCGACATATCTCGCGTGCTAAATCCGCCGATGGCTTCGAGAATTTCACCATCGCGAAGGCTGGCCTTCTCGGCCGGACCATCCGGCACAACCGAAACAACGACGATATATCCGTATCGTTTGGAGACAGTCATTCCAGCTTCGCCGTGCTGAGTGTTTTTAGTCCGGTCGCGGTAGTCCGCGTACTCGCGCGCGCTTAGATATCCGGATTGAGGATCGAGCGATTCCAGCAGCCCGTGCAATGCGCCGGCGGTCACCAGGGTCATGTTCGGTTCGTCGACGTAGTCTTCCTGGATGTGCTGTAAGACTTCGCCGAACACGCTGAGCGAGCGGTAGGATTTGTCGTCGCTGGTTTTGCCCAGGACGTAGCCCAAACCGACATACAGAAAGATAATGACGGAAAGTGTAACGATAGAAATTCTTGCGAGGCGGCTCATTGTTTGTTGGCCTCTCATATATAAATATAAAAAAACAACTCTAAAAGTATAGCATGGCCAACGGAATCGTCACGTGGGATTCTGGCAGGAATTGTTTAGCGCGTGCTTCCCGATTCGCGTGCGAGAATGGCCGGAACGGAATCGCCTGTAAACTCATCAGCCGGAGTAAGATACGTCCTCGAAATGCGGTCTTGCCAGCAAAGTTGATCTTCATCCCACAGCGCCCACAGGAAACCTAGAAAACATGTGCCGGCCGAAACCAGGTAGCCGAAACTTCTCCAAACCATCTGCCGGGAGGTTGGCACGCCACCGTCGAAGCTCATGACACGCAATCGGCAAAGCATCATCCCAGGCGTGCGCCCACCGAATATTGTGAACAACGCGAAGTATTGTGCGTAAAACAAGGCCAGTGTGGCGCCCGTGACCACCACATCGAGTTTATCGAATCCAATGCGCCCTCCGAGCGCCCAGAACAGCGCCAGCATACCACCGTAACTGAACAGAAGTAGCGCGATGTCCAGCATCGCGGCTTTTCGGCGCAGGGGCAGCGGAACGATTGGGAAAAGAGAAGCCGGTGAAGTTCCGAAACCCGGTTGCGGAGCCCACTGACGTTGGGTTTCTCCAGTGGGGTATACGATCTCGCGTTTCGGGATCGATATTTCAACACGTTCGGTCCGCACTCGACGACGAGGCGAGCTTTCCGCAGGCGCGGGAGGAGGATCGTCCGGCAGGTTAACCGTCTCGTCGACGGCGAACTCTTCCTCAAACGGCAGCGCGGATTGCAGGGTCGCAGCAGCTCCGCCATGATGCCGGACTCGATACGAGCGCAGCCGGTCCGACACCTCGCGCCGCCACTCCGGTTCCACCCGGGTATTGCTTTCTGTGGAAGCGACTACGCGACGTGCCATCCCTGTCCGGACGGTTTGGCCCAGAGGTGCGTCACAAAAACAACAAAGATCAACGGGTTCGCCATTCACGGCGCCGCAATGCTGGCAGGTTTTTATCACCGATCCGTTTTGCGCTGCGGATGTCTCGCCGAACGGAATCCGGGAGTCGAAGGCATTTTAACAGGCGCGCCGGAAATAGGGAGCGTAATAGTGAAAAAAGCTAACGATTGTCGCGAATTGGGTACCCCCGGGCAGCGCGGCTTACATAACTCGAATCTATGGAACTTGCAAGGCTCAACAGTCTATCTATTTGCGTGGTAAGCGGCGTTGTAAGGTTCTGAGGGGAATGCTAGGCTAACGAGCTATTTTCAGTAGCTCAGACTTCCGTCTGTGCGGGTTTCATTTGTGTCGGATCCAAAAAAAAGCGCGCCGACTGAAGTCCGCACGAGGGCTCCAATTGGCGCCAGTGAAAAATGATCACTCTTGCAAATTCCGCGCGCCTCCTCAGCGTTCTACTCGCAGGCGCATTGGCCGCCTGCGGCGCAGCGGCACAAGTTCGGGGCCAACGGGCTCCTGCGCGGGCGCCTGCGCCATCCGGTGGAGGAACGGTGCGCCTGGAAGCTGAACAGCAACGCAAGGAAGGCGACTTAGTTATTGCCGAGGGAAAGGTCGAAATTTTATACCGGAATTACCGGTTGCGCGCCGACCACGTGCAATACGACTCGAAAACATACATGGTTGCGGCCAGCGGCCACGTCCAACTGGACGTTGACACGCAGCACCTGGCGGCGGACACCGCCGACTTCAACGTGAAAACCGGAGAAGGTCGTTTCGAACACGTGCGTGGCGAAGTAAAGGCGGAACATCGAGCCAATCCATACATTCTCGTTTCTCCCAACCCGCTCACGTTCGAAGCGCAGGAGGTACGCCGGATCGATAGCCGCACCTATACGATCGAGCATGCCTGGCTCACCGTATGCGAACCGGATAAGCCGAGCTGGAAATTTTTCACGTCGCATGCCACGCTGCACGTGGATCGCTCCGTCGCTCTCGTAAACGCGAATTTCCGTTTGTTTCGCGTGCCATTGATCTTTTTGCCGTACGCCTCCGCTCCTGTGGGAAAAAATCTGCGGCAATCCGGCTTTCTCCTGCCTGAATTCAGCGACACTACGCTAAAAGGCGTCGTGATCGGCGATGCATATTACTGGGCGCCCAAAGATTGGACGGATGTTTCGCTCGGCGCGGCCGTGCTCACCCGGCGCGGCTGGCAGCAAAATGGCGAACTGCGTGCCAAGCCTTGGGAAAACGTCGATCTTACGGCGCGCTATTTTGGTGTCATCGACCGTGGGATCGTGGATTCCACAGGCACGCTAGTCAAGCAGGGAGGGCATACCGCGAAATTCACTTTCGGCGCCTTGCTGAATGGCGGATGGCGCGCCGTTGCCGATCTCAACCAGCTTACTTCCCTTACGTTCCGGCTGGCATTTTCACCGACCTTCGGCGAAGCCGTGAATTCCGAGGTGCGCAGCTCCGCTTTTTTGACAAATAATTTTCACGGCTTCAGCGTGAATCTCGCCGCCGGGAGTTACAAAAACTTTGTGAACGCGCAGCCGCAGGTTTCCGTCATCCTTCGTAACGCCCCGGAAGGGCGATTCAGTTCGGTGGATCAATCGCTGTGGTCGCGCCTGCCAATTTATTTCGGAGGGGATGCCTTTTCGGGAGCGGTGCACCGCAGCGATCAGAATCTTGTGGGGGGTGCAGTTGTCCCCGGAATTGACACGCCTAGTTTCGTGGAGCGCTCGGAAATCGCGCCTCGTGTGGTCGTGCCGCTGCATTGGGGTCCATGGCTTGGAGTCACCACCAGTTATATTGTGCGGACCACCAGCTACGGCGCGCAGGAAATTGCGGGCAATCTTGTCAGTGATCCCTTGCGCCGCACCACTGGCGAGTTGAGTATCGATCTGCGCCCACCGACGCTCGAGCGCGTCTGGGATCGCGGGAACGGGAAATGGAAGCACACCATCGATCCGGAAATCACTTACAACTATGTGCGCGGCGTAAATCAATTCGCCCGCTTTATTCGCTTTGATGAAGATGAGACCCTGACCGACACCAATGAATTCATGTACTCGATCACGCAGCGTTTGTTTCACCGGACCGGTGAAGGGCAGGCCGACGAGCTGGTGAGCTGGCGCGTGGCGCAGAAATATTATTTCGACCCGACATTTAACGGCGCGCTGGTTCCCGGAACGCGCAATGTCTTTCAAGCGCTTGATTCAATCTCGCCTTTTGCGTTCGCCGACCAGCCACGGCATTTTTCTCCCATCGAAAGCGATCTGCGTGTGACACCCGGGGGCGTATATGACGCGCAGGTTCGCCTGGAATATGACACCATGCGCAGAAGGCTCACGACCGCAGCCACTCTTCTCAAGATACGCCCGTACCAGAATTTTAATTTTACGGTGGCGCATTTCTCGATCGACAACTCCATCGTTCTACAGCCTGTTGCAAATCAGATTCGTATGCTGGCGGGATACGGCGACTTGAACCGCCGGGGCTTTAACGCCTCGTTCGGCTTTAGCTACGATATCACGCAGCAGCAGCTGCAAAGCCAGTTGATGCAAGTCAGCTACAATGGGACCTGCTGTGGAATAGCCCTTGAGTATCGGCGCCTGGCACTCGGACAGGTGCTCACGGAGAACCAGTTCCGCGTTGCGCTAATCATTGCTAACATCGGAACCTTCGGTAATTTGCGGCGTCAGGAAAAAATGTTCTAACGCGGGCTTTACTTTTACACTGAACGCTTCAAGTGAAGTTTGGAGACCGCCTAAAATAATGACACGGGTAAGTCGGGGGACAATGACCAGGGAAGACTCTCTTTCATTCGCTACGATCGAGGAACTCGGCGCGCTGCTCGTAAAACGGAAAGTATCGCCCGTCGAGCTGACCAAACACTTTTTACGCCGGATTGAGAAATACAACCCACAACTCAATGCGTTTTTGACGGTCACGGCCGAAGACGCGCTCGCGGCCGCACGCCGTGCCGAAAAAGAGTTAATCCACCGCCGCGGGTCAAGTCGGCCCGGCCGGCCACTGCTCGGAATCCCCATCACCCTGAAAGACAATATCTGGACGCGCGGGATCCGGACCACGGCGGGATCGAAAGTATTGCGCGATTTTGTGCCATCCGAAGACGCCACCGTCGTGCGGAAGCTTGCCCGTGCGGGCGCCATTCTTCTCGGCAAGACGAATTTGCATGAGTTTGCCTACGGGATTACGACCAACAATGTGCATTACGGCGCGACGCACAATCCCTGGGCGCTCGAGCGCATTCCCGGGGGATCGAGTGGTGGTTCAGCCGCGGCTATTGCGGCGGGCCTCACGGTCGCATCGATCGGTACGGACACCGGCGGCTCGATTCGGATTCCCGCGGCGATGTGCGGAATCGTGGGGCTGAAGCCTACCTTCGGACGCGTGAGCGTGTTTGGCACAATTCCGCTCGCGCCAAGCTTCGATCATGTCGGGCCGCTCGCGCACAGCGTCACCGACGCCGCAACTCTGCTTGGCCTGCTTGCTGGACGGGATCCTCTGGACCCGACATCCTCCGTGCGTCGCGTCGAGGATTACAGCGCCGCGCTCCGCAAGCCGCTTCGCAAATTTCGCCTGGGTCGCGCTGGCGATTATTTTTGGAAGAAGCTTGACGGCGAAGTGCGTCACGCGACGGAAGCGGCTGTACGCGACCTGGAAAAACATGGCGCGACGGTACGCGAAATCTCGCTTCCACATTTGAGCGACTCGGTCGAAGCAGCAACGAATATTTCTTTGGCTGAAACGCGCTACGGACACGAAGTGGCGGGATACTTTCCCGCGCACGCGGATGAATATAGCGACGATGTTCGAGGACGGATGGAGGCCGGCGAGAAAGTGCTCGCGACACAGTATCTTGCCGGAGTAGATCTGCAGAAACGTTTGCGAGCTGAATTTGACGCTGCGTTTCAGGATGTAGACGCCATTGTCGCACCCACGGCTACCATTCCGGCGCCTCCTATTGGCGCAGATCACGTCGAAATTGGCGGCGAGCAAGTCCCTCTACGTGCCGCGCTATTAGGGATGAATCGTCCAGCAAATTTTACCGGGCATCCCGCCATTTCGGTGCCTTGCGGATTTACCCGCGGAGGCTTGCCCATTGGGTTGCAATTGATTGGCCGCAGCTTCGACGAATCGACGCTGCTGCGCATTGCGTTGGTCTACGAGCGCACCCATAACTGGCGCGATCGCCATCCCAAACTGGATTGATCTGCGTAGCATGGATGGAAAAAATCCCGGGGACTGTAGACCGGGCTACAGCGAGGGTATTTGTAGCCCGTCCCGGTCAGACCGGGACGGGTTTTTACACTTTCTCGCGCGAGACGAATTCCCACTGAGGGACCGACCACCAAAAAAATGGTTCATGTACTGAATCGTCGGCCCTGCCAGGCCGTCTAATTCAACGGGGAATGATGTAAACTGGGCAGGGTGCTTCGCAGGAGTCCATTGACCTGATGCAAGTTTCAATTCTTTATGCATTCATTGCGGGGATTATTTCATTTCTATCGCCGTGTGTGCTGCCTCTGGTGCCGGGATACGTCTCCATGCTTTCGGGGATTGGTGTCGAGCAGCTCAAGGCAGGCCAGCCCGCACGCAACAGTCTGTTTGCCTCGTCGCTCGCGTTCGTCTCGGGATTCTCTGTTGTTTTCATAAGTTTTGGCGCGGCCGCGAGCGCCGTGGGTCAGTTTTTGCTCCAGCATAAGTCGCTGATGGGTCCTATCGCCGGCGCGGTGATCATTCTGTTTGGCCTGCACCTGGTCGGCTGGCTGATCAAGCTTCCCGTAAATGCGGGACTCGTCATTGGGGGCGTGCTGGCGTTTGGCGCCGCGATTCTGTGGCGCCGCTCAGGGACTGAAACGATGGGTCCCGGAGGAATTTTTGGCTCGGTGCAATTGCTTTCGGTCTCGCTGATTTTTCTCGCCGGACCTTCGCTGACCCGCTGGCTCAATCGCGACGTGCGCTTCCACAATCTCGGAGCTCAGACTGAAGAAAGCGCCAAATCCGGCGGTGCGCTTTCCGGTGTCACCAGCGGATTTCTGCTGGGCTTCGCGTTTGCTTTCGGATGGACACCGTGCATTGGCCCTATTCTCGCGGCCGTCCTCGCTCTCGCTGCAAACGCGGAAACGATTTCGCGCGGAGTTTTTCTTCTCGCGGTTTATTCCGCCGGACTTGCGGTTCCGTTCCTGCTGACCGCCATCGGTATCAACCGATTCCTGCGTTTTTACCAGCGTTTCCGGCGCCATCTCCACACTGTGGAAGTATTGAGCGGCGTGCTGCTGCTGTTTGTTGGCGGACTGATTTTCCTGAACCGGCTTACCTGGCTGTCGGGTAAACTTGGTTTCCTGAATAAGTTCGCGCTGTAACGGGCACGCACTGAAAGAGAGTGATGAAAATGAAAAAGGGAATTCTCGTCGGCCTTGGAGTGGTCGCGCTGCTCGTGCTAATGGTGTGGGCCGATCGGAAATTTCCCGCGGCCGGAAAGCCGAGCGCCAATGCATCGAGCACCGCCAGCGAAGCATCCATGCCCAGCATCGTCATGAAGGATTTGAACGATCACGACGTCACGCTCTCTCAATACAAGGGGCAGGTGGTCCTGGTGAATTTCTGGGCCACGTGGTGTGAACCCTGCAAAGTCGAAATCCCCTGGATGATCGAGTTTCAGAAAAAATACAGCTCGCGAGGTTTCACGATACTGGGAGTCTCGATGGATGAAGACGGCAAAAAGGCCATCAATCCATTCATCGAAAAGGAACGCTTTGACGTGAATGGCCAAAAAGAGGCCATGAACTATCCGATTCTACTCGGCAACGACAGGATCGCAGACAAGTTCGGCAGCATCATGGGCCTTCCCACCAGCATGCTATTTACGCGCGACGGCAAGAAAATCAAGACAATCGTCGGCCTCGTCAATCACGATGATATCGCCAAGTCGATTGAAGGCCTTCTTTAGGTGTTTTTTCGACTTGCATCCCAAACCGTTGGACGCATTTCGCTGTCTATCATCAGGATCACAATAGATCACTAAGCTTTTCGACGCTAATTTCGGCATCGCGTAGAATGCTCTTCAGCACCTTTGGATGGAGGATCCTCGATGCGTGGAACGGGACAGTGGCGCGTTGGCCCTCACTATTTTTGTAAATCATGTGACTCCCGCTTTGCCGCGCAAGCGAAAATCCGACCTTCTCGAGCACAGCGATGATCTGGCGAGCAGTCAAGCGCGGAAGCTTGGGCATTAGACTGCTATTTCGACAGTGGAAAGGCTGACGGTCGTGTGTTCGGGAATGTCTTCGCCGCCCGCAAGACGATCCTCGATATGCAGCCGAATCGCGTCCTTGATGTTTTTTACCGCCTCTTCGTAGGTATCTCCCTGGCTGTAACAGCCCTGAAGCGCGGGGCACGAAACAAAGTAGCCGTCGGAGTCCTCTTCTAAAACGATTGGAAGAGTGAGGTGTTTCATAATCAAATTATAGGCCCACTATAGGTTTCCTGCCAGCGCCAATGATGGAAACGAGGCTGTTTTGGAAATGCCGACTTCCACACTGGATGATTGCGCCAGGCGATATCGATCGGAGCTTCTGTGCGACAATTCATATTGGTGCGGGCTCTGCCTGGAGCCCGCCGGGAACCGGACCAGCGCGATTTCATGAAGACTCGAATCAATTTGCGCGAACCGATCTTCGTGGCCCTGGAAACGCTGCGTTCGCATAAACTGCGTTCCTTCCTGATGTTGTTGGGGATCGTGCTTTCGGTTTCCACGTTGATCATGGTGGTCGCGCTGATCTCCGGGGTGAACCTGTATGTCGCCAACCGCGTTGCGAACCTCGGATCGAACGTATTTTTGGTTCTGCGATTTCCGATCATTCCTGACACCAATGAATTTGTAAAAGCCACGCGCCGCAACAAGCCGTTGACCTGGGAAGATTATGAATATCTACGGGACAATTCGCGGCTCGCCCTTCGCGTTGGCGCGCAAGCGAACGGACTTGGGCGCACGAAAGCCAATGGACAGACTGTTGAAGACACCACGATTTATGGCGTAACGGCAAATATCGGTGACATGAAAACAGAACAGCCCGCGCAGGGACGTTATATTACGGACACCGATAACGAGCATCGCTCCATGGTTGCGCTCATCGGGGTGGATGTGTCCGAGAAACTGTTTCCGGGGCGCGATCCGGTCGGCAAGGAACTCGACATTGACGGGCGTCCTTATGAAGTGGTCGGAGTTGGTAAACCCATCGGGACGGTCCTGGGCCAGACACAGGACAATTTCGTTTACATACCGATTCAGACCTACCTGAAATTCTACGCCACCAGTAAAACCAGCCTGGGCATCAACGTGCAAACCCGAGGCGGCGACTGGATGTCGCGCTCTCAGGAAGAAATGGAAATGTTGATGCGCGCGCGTCGCCATCTGAAGCCCAACGAAACCAATAATTTCGGAATTTTGGATTCGGGTTCGCTGGTGCAATTGTTCCAGCGAATCACCGGTGCGCTGGCCGCATCGATGATCGGCATCGTTGCGGTATTCATGGTGATTGGCGGCGTGGTGATCATGAACGTGATGCTGGCGACGGTTACCGAACGCACGCGCGAGATAGGCATCCGCAAATCGCTCGGTGCGCGACGCGCGGATATTCTTCTCCAATTTCTTACCGAGACCGCGGTGATGTGCACCATCGGCGGAATGATTGGCGTTGCCTTGGCTTACGTGTTCGCCCAGATCGTTGCCGCGAATACCCCGGTTCCGATGCACGTTCCGATTTCGGCTGTGCTCATCGCATTAACGGTTTCAACAGCGGTGGGCGTTTTCTTCGGGCTGTATCCGGCGAACAAAGCGGCGAATTTGAACCCGATCGAAGCACTGCGGCAGGAAGTTTAACGGGCGCGGGCTCTACTTGTTTACCCTGAATCCAAAAGGGGAGCCCGCGTTTATTGGGTGCGGGCTCTACTTGGAGCCCGCGTATATCGGGTGCGGGCTCTACTTGGAGCCCGCATATATTAACGACGGCATTATGCGAATATCCCTGGGCGAAAATACAAAGATGGCGCTGGACACGCTGCGCGAGAACAAAGTGCGGTCGTTTCTGACGGTGTTGGGCGTGGTCATCGGAATCACTGCGCTGATTACCGTTGCTTCGATCCTGGTCGGGTTTTATACCGACGTCACCGCGTATCTGGAGGATTACGGCCCGAATACCATCTGGGTTTTCAAGGTTGCT
Organism: Candidatus Acidiferrum typicum; assembly: GCA_025463105.1. GTDB lineage: Bacteria > Acidobacteriota > Terriglobia > Acidiferrales > UBA7541 > Palsa-360. The sequence continues at coordinate 11,936 of JAOAPW010000088.1, forward strand.
CCCGGCGTCAGCACCGGGCGCCTCACCGCCGAGGAACGCAACCGCAAACCTCTGACGCTCGAGGATGGTCTGGCGATTCGCGAGCAGTGCCCTTCGGTGTCTCAGGTGGCAGTCAGCGTCTTCAAGCGTGTGTATGACTACACCCGCTTGACCATCATCACCGCGCGTTACAAGGACAAGGAAGTTTCCGGCTTGGATTACTCGGGAGCGACCGTGGAGTACGAGGAAGTTTACAACGCGCACCCGTACGTCGGTCGTTTTTTTACCGAGGCCGAGGATCTTCATCGAGCCGACGTTGCAGTGATCGGCTACGATCTGGGGAAAACTTTTTTTGAGGGCCAGGATCCGCTTGACAGGACGATTTACGTGGAGGGATTTCCCTACCGCGTCATCGGAGTGCTCGAGCATCGCAAAGGGCAGCTTTTCCAGAATCCGCGCGTGGAAAATCAGGTTGTGGTGCCTTACCGCACCTATCGAAAACACCATCCCGCGGATGACGAACATTTTATTGGCGCAGTGGCTGCCTCTGGACGCATGGCTGAGGCGCAGGATGAAATTCGGGGCGTATTGCGCCGCCGGCGTCGCGTTCCCTATTCGGCGCCTGAAAATTTCGGCCTGTCAACGGCCGCGGAAGTTGCAAGCCAGGTCAAGGAAATCACCAGTTCAGTCGCCTTGCTGACCGCCGTGGTCAGCTCGATTGGATTGCTGGTGGGCGGAGTTGGCGTGATGAATATTATGCTGATGTCGGTCACGCAACGAACGCGCGAGATTGGCGTGCGAAAGGCAATCGGCGCGCGCCGCAGCGATGTCATCTGGCAATTCCTCACCGAGGCCGTCGTCCTGACTGGTTCGGGCGGCGTAATCGGCGTAGTGCTGGGCATTGTCATCAGTCTGCTCATCAATAAGTTTTTGCCCAGGCTTCCTTCGACCGTTCCGCTGTGGGCGGTGGCCCTGGCCGTAATAGTTTCGATGAGCGTAGGCCTATTTTTTGGCATGTATCCTGCGGTGAAGGCCGCGCGCCTCGATCCGGTTGATGCGTTGCGGTACGAGTAGCGCCCTTCCTTGATCGTGTAGGCGCTTCGAGGTACTCTCTTGCTATGGATGAAAAAGAATTCCAAAAGCGATGTGATACTGCGTTTGAAGGGCTGCGCCGCCGGCTTCAAGAGGTAGGCGACGTTCATGGATTCGAAGTCGAGGGCGGAAGCGGAAAGCTCGAAGTATTGTTCGAGGAGCCTGAAGAAGCCAAATTCGTCATCAGTCCAAATACGCCGGTACGCCAGATTTGGATTTCCGCGTTGTCGACTAGTTTTAAGCTGGCGTGGTCGGATGCGGCGAACGCATTCGTTCTGGAAAGGACGGGTGAGACTCTGACGCAACTTATGGGGCGCCTGCTGACGGAGCAACTCGGCAGCCCGGTGAGCGTGTAATGATCATGATCTTTCTATCTCAGAACCACGAACGGAATCACCGACGAAGGTACTTGGCTGTGTTCGCATTGCTAGCTGTCCTCGCGCTGACTACGATCGCACTCGCGCAGGATAAGCCCTATCCCGCCGCGGCCAGCGTTCTTCAACCGCAGGCGTACGTATCGCTTCAGCCTGTGCCCCGCGGCCATGCGTTTGAAATTGCTCTCGTTGCGAAGATTTCTCCCGGTTTCCACATCAACGCGCACGAACCATCGGAAGAATATTTGATTCCCACGAAAATCACGGCGGATCTTCCTCTGGGAGTCGCACTGGTCGAAACGACGTACCCGCGCGGGGTGATGCGCGCATTCCGGTTTTCCAAAACGCCGCTGCGCGTTTACGAAGGCTCGTTCACCGTGAAGATGAAGCTGCGAGCGGAAGCCGGAGCGCCTCTCGGTCCGAAAAAGATAGGCCTCACCGTCGGCTACCAGGCGTGCAACCAGGACGCCTGCCTGCCGCCAACAAAAATTCCTGCAACAGCGGAGCTTGAAATCGCCTCGGTGGACACACCCGCGCAACCCGCAAACCCTAACATTTTTTCAGCAACGCCTGCGGTGAAATTCCCGGCGCAGCGCTGATCTCTTGTTTGAGCGAGGGTGTATGTACTTCCCGGATTTAACACAGAGAACACCGAGAAATACTACAGCGAGCACTGAGAGTTTTATGCAGGATGCGGCTTAGGGGGCGAAGCTAATTTCTCTGTGATCCTCTACGCTTTTTTGTGTCCTCTGTGTTGAGCTTTTCGGAACTTAAATCTGCTTAAAAAACTATCCCTCAAAAATAACCAGCGCCAGAGCGGTGTTTCCGTCATG